>JAOUCV010000001.1 GCA_029859555.1 Gammaproteobacteria bacterium | reverse complement strand
TACGCTGTTCGGTACGGCTTCGGCCTACCAAGGCGGCTGGTGGGACCGGCTTGCTGTGTTGACTGTAGACGTGTTTATGGCTTTTCCGGGCATCCTGCTGGCGATCGCACTGGCCGGGTTATTAGGCCCAGGTATCGGCAATGTGGTTATTGCCCTGACGATCGTCGGCTGGGTTGGCTATGCACGTCTGTCACGCGCGCAGGTACTTTCACTGAAGCACCGGGAGCATGTACAGGCAGCAGAGGCGCTGGGCACATCGAAATGGCGTATTATTCGCAAACACCTGCTGCCGCTGATGCTGGCACCCTTGATCGTCGAGGCGACCTTTGGCATTGCGGCGGTTGTGATAGCGGAGGCCGGCCTGTCATTTCTGGGGCTTGGTGTACAGCCACCGGGGGCCTCGTGGGGTGCCATGATTCGTGACGGCACCCGTTACATGCTGGTTGCCCCGCACATGGTTATCGTGCCGGGCGTGGCGATTTTTGCAGTGGTGTTGTCTGTCAATCTGCTTGGCGACCGGCTGCGCGATAAACTGGATATACGCATGATCAGTGAGGAGAAAGACCGGAAATGACACTGGGTCCGTTGATGGCTGATGTCGAAGGTTACGAGTTAACTCCGGAGGACCGGGAGTTGCTGCTGCATCCGGCCATCGGTGGGGTAATTCTGTTTGCCCGTAATTACGGTTCGGCAGAACAGCTTGCTGCACTGGTCGCCGATATTCATCAACTGCGAGATCCGCACCTGCTGGTTGCGGTTGACCAGGAAGGCGGGCGCGTGCAGCGTTTCAAGGACGAATTTACACACCTGCCACCGCTGGCCTGTCTCGGAAAGATTTACGACAAGGACAAGGCCCGGGCTAAACATCTTGCCAGAACAACCGGCTGGCTGATGGCCTCGGAACTGCGCGCTGCCGGTATCGATCTAAGTTTTGCCCCGGTGCTGGATCTGGACTTCGGGGTATCTACCATCATCGGTGACCGCGCATTACATCAGCGCCCGGAGGCGGTTGCCGAACTGGCACAGGCCTACCAGTCAGGTATGCATGATGCCGGCATGGCGGCGACCGGCAAGCACTTCCCTGGTCATGGCGCAGTAGCCGCCGATTCGCACCTGGCACTCCCGCTTGATGAGCGTCGCTACCAGGATATTGAACAGTGGGATATTGTGCCGTTCAGGCGCATGATTCATGCAGGTATTGCCGCCATCATGATGGCGCACGTGGTTTATTCCGATGTCGATTCCTGGCCTGCCGGATTTTCCTCGCGCTGGATCAAGGATATTTTGCGTGATCATCTGCATTTTAACGGCCTGGTTTTCAGTGATGACCTGAGCATGGAAGGTGCTGCCTGTGCCGGTGACCATGTTGCCCGTGCCGGCACTGCACTGGAGGCAGGCTGTGACATGGTGCTGGTCTGTAATGACAGGGAGGCCTCCGGCCTGGTGGCGGAATCGCTCGGCAGTTATGAAAACCCGGTCGCACATACCCGTATGATGCGCATGCATGGCCGTCATCCGATCGATATCAAGAGCCTGCACAATGACCCGCGTTGGGCGCAGGCCGTGGCTGCCGTGCGAGGCTACGAGGACAATCCCGAGCTGGACCTTGATTTAAGTTAATAGATATATTAATCAGTATATTGAGAAGTTAATCTAATGTATTATACCGCAATGTTTTATGTGCCTGTTTGCGCATACCCGGTAACCAACGCTGTACCAGAACAGGGGGCCGCCGGTGGCGCTCGACCACGCTGACCTTGTAAAAATTCATGCGGACGCTGAATGCATTCACGATGCAGTCGCCGTACAGGCTATTCTCGATCATCTGGCTGGAGAGATCAGCACTGCCATTGCTGGCAGCCTGCCGATCATTCTATGCGTCATGAACGGCGGACTTGTCATGACCGGTCATCTGTTGACCCGGCTGACATTTCCTCTTGAAACAGACTACCTGCAAGCGACTCGCTACCAGGGTGAAACACGCGGTGCGGAAGTCGCATGGCTATGCAAACCGCGACTGTCGCTTGAGGGGAGAACCGTGCTGGTGGTTGATGACATTCTCGATGAGGGGAATACCCTGGCGGAGGTGCTCGCATATTGCCGCAACGCCGGTGCCGATCGTGTATTCAGTGCGGTGCTGGTAAAAAAACGCCATGACAGACTGGTCGATGGTGTTACAGCCGATTTTATCGGACTGGAAGTCGAGGATCGTTACGTCTTTGGTTTTGGTATGGATTACAAGGGCTACCTGCGTAACCTCAACGGTATTTACGCACTGGCGGACTCAGCCGGGTAACTTGCTATGTCAGTGACAGGTATTATCGGCGGCAGTGGACTGGATAAGCTCGACGGGCTTGTAATTGCACATCGCAAGCGCGTGGAGACACTCTATGGTGAACCCTCCAGTGCGCTCACATATGGCAGCTATGCCGGCAAGCAGGTCATCTTTCTCGCCCGCCATGGCGACGATCACAGTATTCTGCCGCACAAGGTAAATTACTGTGCCAATCTTGCTGCACTGCAGCAGGCAGGGGCCACGCAGGTAATTGCCGTGTGTGCCGTAGGCGGTATCCGTGCGGACATGTCACCCGGGAGTCTCAGCATTCCTGACCAGTTGATCGATTACACCCATTCCCGGCGACACAGCATCTACGAGGATGCCAGTGATTTTGCAGCACACATTGATTTTACCGAACCCTATTGCGAACCATTGCGCCAGCAGTTAATAGCTGCTTCTGTAAAAGCCGGCGTTGCTGCAAGTACTGATGTTACCTATGGCGCTACCCAGGGGCCGCGGCTGGAAACGGCAGCCGAAATAGACAGGATGGACAGGGATGGCTGCCATATTGTCGGTATGACCGGCATGCCGGAGGCGTCTATCGCGCGTGAACTGGGGCTGTGTTATGCCGTCATTGCGCTGTCTGTCAATTATGCAGCCGGGCGGGAAGCCGGACCGATCGTAATGCAGGCTATTGAAACGGCGTTGCATGAGGGTATGGCTGATGTTAGATCGGTGCTCACGGAAACATTGGCGGACACGCATCCGCTATAGCCGGCAAACGCCTTACCGCAAACTTGCAGGCATAACAGATCAGCCGCTGCTAGCGGGTTAACTGATCATCTTCCTGTGGTGATGAAACGGGCGGCTCTTCTGTATCAACTGTTTCTTCAGCCTGCGCATCTTCCAGCAACTGCCGGGATTCCTCGGCAGAGTAGTAGGGCGTGACTGTGGCAATCATGCCGAAACGCGGGTTGTCAAAATAGTGAACAACGTTGCTCTTGATGCGACGTTTTTCCCTGAGCGTATAAACCGGTGATACTCCCGGGACATTTAATTCCATCACCGGATTCCGGTTAGCAGCTGCCTGCTTCATCTGCAGGTCTGTATCGAGATGCAGAAAGCGTTCGCGTATCAGACGGACATTGCCTTCAATATTCTCCCGGCCATTTGCAGCAACAGCCCGAACAGGAAGATTCACGGCGTTGGCATCACCATAGGCCGGTTGACGCCATGCCTGGTGAAACAGAACGGAATAATTGCTCGACTGGCGCAGGCCATTGCTGATGCCGCCTAGCTTGTATTCGCCTGCTGACAGTACACGCACATCACTGCTGGAATAACCGCTGCTTGCCGAGGGATCTTCAGCTGCCTGTGAGGGCCACACTTCACCATTGTCGGCAGGGTGGCGATAGCTGAATACCACTACTTCAACATCGTAACTGTTCGGCTGTGCAGCAAATGCCGGTGCTGTACTGGCGGCATACACCAGCAGGCAGGAGATCAGCGCATGGCTGAAAAGATTACGTATTCTGCTGGATAATGTCATATCGAGTAACTCTGCAATTGGAATGTTTGCAGTATATTTTGTAATGAAACCGCGATAAACAACTTTATCGCTAAAGCGTGAACATGGCCTGGTCCGCATCAGCAGGCCGGCGAGGGGGGGCTGAGTAGCTCAAGCAACTCAGAGGCCGCCACAAAACGCGCTTCACTGGTCGGGAAGTCACCGTAAATCCGGAGCTTGTTACCTCCCTCGAAGCGGTATTGCTGCGGTTTTGACTGGACCAGTTCGATCAGTCGATCGGTGTTAATGTTCGGATCACTGTCGAATAATACCCGGGCCTCTTCCATTCCAACCTCTATTTTCCTGATGCGCATCGGTACGGCCAGTAATTTGAGCCCGGCAATTCTGAACAGGTGTTTCGCCGCGTCGGGGAGGATGCCAAAGCGGTCTATCATCTCGACTTGCAAGTCGCGCAGGTCTGCGGTGGTTTCCATGCCGGCAACGCGTTTGTACAGCACCAGGCGGGTATGCACATCGTGAATAAAGTCATCAGGCAGGAGTGCCGGTACCAGCAGGTCGATTTCAGTTCCCTGGTGCAGGGGTTGGTCGAGGTTCGGGCTGCGCCCTTCCTTGAGCGCCCTGACTGCGCGTTCCAGCAGGTCCATGTAGAGAGAGAATCCGATTTCGTGGATCTGGCCACTCTGGTCCTCGCCCAGCAGTTCTCCGGCACCCCGAATTTCCAGGTCATGGGTCGCCAGCGTAAAACCGGCACCTATATCTTCCATCGATTCAATTGCAGCAAGGCGTTTACGGGCATCCGCACTCATGGTGCGGCCCGGCGGCACCAGCAGGTAAGCATAGGCGCGGTGATGTGAACGGCCAACACGACCGCGCAGCTGGTGCAGTTGTGCCAGTCCGAGCTTGTCTGCACGGTTCATGATAATGGTATTTGCCGTGGGGACATCGATGCCACTTTCAATAATGGTGCTGCATAGCAGTAAATTGAAACGACGATGGTAAAAATCCAGCATGACCTTTTCAAGGTCACGCTCGCGCATCTGGCCATGCGCAATCTCGATGCCGGCTTCCGGGACGATCCCGGCAAGCTCGACTGCCATGCGTTCAATCGTTGCCACGTCATTATGCAGGAAGTAAATTTGCCCGCCGCGCTTGATCTCGCGCAGGCAGGCCTCCCTCAGGGTTTCCCTGTCCCACTCGCAGACAAAGGTCTTTACCGCCAGCCGGTGCGCCGGTGGCGTACTGATAATGGACAGATCACGCATACCTGACAGCGACATGTTGAGGGTCCGTGGAATCGGTGTGGCTGTCAGCGTCAGGATGTCGACTTCCGAGCGCAGGTTTTTGATGCTTTCCTTCTGGCGCACGCCGAAACGATGTTCTTCGTCAATGATCAACAGGCCGAGGCGCTTGTATTTGACATTAGGTTGTAACAGCTTGTGGGTGCCTACAACAATGTCGACGGTACCTTGCTGTAAGGCGGCCAGTGCGGCATCTGTCTGTTTGCCGGAACGGAAGCGCGACAACAGTTCGATACGTACCGGCCAGTCGGCAAAACGATCACAGAAATTCTGGTAGTGCTGCTGTGCCAGCAGCGTAGTTGGCACCAGCAGTGCCACCTGTTTGCCACCCTGTACCGCCATAAAGGCCGCACGCATGGCAACTTCGGTCTTGCCAAAACCGACATCACCGCAGACCAGCCGATCCATAGGTTTGTCAGACTGCATGTCTTCAAGTACCACCCGAATGGATTCTTCCTGGTCCGGGGTCTCTTCAAACGGAAATGTCGAGACAAAGGCCTGGTATTCTTCCTGTGGCGCCGTATACGCATAACCCTTGCGGGCAGCTCGTCGCGCGTAGATGTCCAGCAGTTCTACGGCGACATCATGGATGCGTTTGGTTGCCTTTTTACGTGCACGCTCCCACTGGTCGCTGCCAAGCTTGTGTAGCGGCGCATTTTCCGGTGATGCGCCGGTGTAGCGACTGACCAGTGCCAGAGAGGCAACCGGGACATAGAGCTTGTCGCCGCCGGCATAGGCCAGCGCAAGGTATTCTGTCTCAATGTCACCGACGCGAATAGTTTCCAGGCCAAGGTAGCGTCCAACACCGTTTTCCTCATGCACTACCGGGGCATTGATTTCCAGGTCAGTAAGATTTCTGACCACACTGGCCGGATCACGCGTTGGTTTCCTGCGCCGTGTTTGCCGGGCATGATCACCAAACAGTGCCGTTTCAGTAATAACGGCCAGTGCTGAATCATTCAGCATCATCCCGGCTTCCAGGGGTGCCACCGTAATGCACAGCATCCCTTCAGATTCCAGAAAACCACGCCAGTTCTCAACCGCTAACGGTCTCAAGCCAAAGCCGAGCAACTGGTCAAGCAGGGTTTCACGACGGCCGGTTGATTCTGCTGTGATCAGGATGCGTCCTGAAAATCCGTCTATAAAACTTTGCAGGGCCATCGCGGGTTGTTCACCACGCGGCCTTATTCTGACGTCACCCGGCACGCTGATATGGTAATCGACCAGCTTGCCACTGCGGCTTGTTCCTTTAAACAGGCGCGCTTCTATGCAGGGATACCCGGCAAGCCGGGATTGCAGTTCTTCATTATTGATGTACAGCTGTTGCGGAGACAATATTGGTCGTTCTATGTCATGACGACGTGCATCGTAGCGTTCTTCAAGCTGTTCAATAAAGTTTTCACTGGCGATATCAGTCGCATCCAGCTGCAACAAGGCAGCATTGTCCGGCAGATAGTCAAACAGCGTACAGGTGTCTTCACTGAACAGTGGCAGGTAATACTCGATACCTGCCGGTGCATTGCCCTGGCTGACTTCGCGGTAGATGCTGCAGTTTTGTGAGTCACCCTCAAATGCGGCACGAAAACGCCTGCGAAACAGTCGTATCGCTTCCTCATGCATCGGGAATTCGCGTGCAGGTAACATACGAATTGATTCAACCGTATCCAGTGAGCGCTGGCTATCACAGTCGAAAGTCCGGATGGAATCAATATCCTCGTCAAGCAGGTCAATTCTGTAGGGCAGCTCGTTACCCATGGGGTAAATATCAAGTAGAGACCCGCGCACGGCGAATTCACCGTGTTCCATCACCTGTGACACGGACCGGTAACCGGCATTGGCAAGCCGTGTGCGCATATCATCCAGCTTCAGTGTGTCGCCGGTTTTCAGGATCAGACTGTTTTGATAGATATATTCACTCGGCGGCAAGCGCTGCAGCAGGGTTGGGACTGAAACAATCAGCAAGCCACGTTGCATCCCTGCCAGCTGGTAAAGCGTAGCCAGCCGTTCGGAAATAATATCCGGATGCGGCGAGAATTTATCGTAAGGCAGTGTCTCCCAGTCGGGAAGCGTGGTTACTTTTAGCTTGCTGTGTGCCGCGAAGTACTCTACCTGGTCTTGCAGTAACTCAGCCGATTGCATGTCAGGTGTAATAACCACCACCAGGCCTGCATGCTTGTCGACCAGGCCGGCAACAGCGAGTGGCAGACTGTCGCCGCCAAGCCCTGTCCAGATCAGTCGATCACGAGTGGCCGGGATAGCGGGTTCGAGTATGCTGCTGAGGGAGGTGTTATTTCCAGAAGGACGGGCTGTGTTGCTCATACAGGTCATGGTCAAAAAATAGCTGGTGCCCTGATCTCAGGGCACCAGCGTCATGGGATAAGCGGAAAATTCTCTATCAGATATTGTCGCCAGGCATCTGGCCCCTGAATCCGAGTTTCTTGAAAATCATATAACCGGGGCAGATGCCGGTAATACCGGCAAATGCAAGTGCGGCTACCGGCACATAGAGAACCCAGTGTACGACACCGAAGCCGGTTAGCCAGATTCCGAGCATTGTTAGTGCAGCAACCATCAAAAACAGCATTCTAATTGCGCTCATTTGTTTGTTCTCCTGTATTATCCATATCCAGAGCAGGTTAATGCCATCCGGGCAACTACCCGGCTCTTTGTAACACTGCAAAATATCTACTAAAAGTACTCGACTGGTATAACGGTCCAGCAGGCATTCTAGGCTGCAAACCGCAGGGTTACAAATGCAGGGAAAAGATACTAATGGAGCAGGGAATCCAGATGGGTAAAACCTATGCTGAATGGCTGGTACGCTGGCGCTATTTGATCCTGGTCGCAACACTTGCCCTGGTAGCGGGGATCGGAAGCGGCGCACGCTTTATAACATTTGATACCGATTATCGGGTCTTCTTCAGCGAAGATAACCCGCAGTTACAGGCATTTGAGGAGCTGCAAAACACCTACACCAAGACAGACAATGTCATGTTTGTACTTGCGCCAAAGGACGGCGAGGTATTCAGCCCCGAGACACTCAATGCGATTGCTCGGTTAACCGAGGAATCATGGCAGATCCCGTATTCCCTGCGGGTTGACTCGATCACGAATTATCAGCACACAGAAGCCCGGGATGATGACCTGCTGGTTGATGACCTTGTGCCTGAGGATGTGCTGGATGCGCTCGATGAGGCCGCAATACAACGCATCCGTAACATAGCACTTAATGAGCCCTTGCTGGTCGATCACCTGATCTCTGCCCGTGGTCATGTCACCGGGGTGAATGTCACCATCCAGCTGCCGGATGATACCAGTGGCAAGGAAGTTCCTTCGGTTGCCGCCTTTTCACGGGACCTCGCAGAAAAGGCAAGAGCAGAAAACCCGCACCTGGATATTTATCTCACCGGCATGGTGATGATGAATAACTCCTTCCCGGAAGTCAGTATTCACGACCAACAGACACTGGTGCCATTGATGTTTGGCATCATCATACTGACATTGATATTACTGTTGCGTTCATTTGTGGCCACGGTTGGCACATTCATGATTATCATCTTCAGTATCGCAGCCGCAATGGGCATAGCCGGTTGGCTGGGTATTGCCCTGACGCCACCTTCCGCGTCTGCGCCCACCATTATCATGACGCTGGCAGTGGCGGACTGTGTCCATATCCTGGTGACGTTCCTGCATGCCATGCGACGCGGGCTCGACAAGCGTGCTGCCATGGTCGAGAGTATTCGCATTAATCTGCAACCGGTATTTCTGACGACTCTTACTACCGTCATTGGCTTCCTCAGCATGAACTTCAGTGACGCGCCTCCTTTCAGGGACCTGGGCAATATTGTCGCCATGGGCGTCGCCGCGGCCTTTATATTTTCAGTTTCGTTTCTACCGGCTTTAATGCTGGTTCTGCCGGTGCGCGTAAAACCGGTATCAACCGGGAGCGCACGGCGGGTAGACCGTTTTGCAGAGCTGGTCATTGCCCGTCGTAATCCCCTGTTCTGGGGCATGGGAATACTGGTCGTGGCACTGGTGAGTTTTTTGCCGCGCAATGAACTCAATGACGAGTTCATCAAGTATTTCGATGAAACCGTTGATTTTCGCACTGCTACTGAATTTACAACCAGCAACCTGACCGGGCTGTATACGGTCGATTATTCACTGGGTAACGGCGAAACCGGTGGTGTCAATGATCCTGAATTTCTGCACGACGTCGAACGCTTTGCGCAGTGGTTCAGGACCCAGAAAAATGTCCTGCATGTCACCACGCTGACCGACATTATGAAACGCCTGAACAAGAACATGCATGCTGATGATCCGGACTGGTACCGCTTGCCTGAAGAACGTGAACTTGCCGCGCAGTACCTGCTGCTGTACGAAATGTCGCTACCCTACGGGCTTGACCTGACCAACCGGATTGATATCAGCAAGTCTTCAACAAAACTGACCGTTTTTCTGCAGAGCCTGTCGAGTAATGAACTGCTGGCCATGGAAGGCAGGGCACAGCAGTGGCTGGCTGAAAATGCACCACACCTGCAATCAGCCGGGGCCAGCCCGGCTGTCATGTTTGCCTATATCGGGCAACGTAATATTATCAGCATGCTGATAGGGACCAGCATTGCACTGGTATTGATCTCCCTGATCCTTGTGTTTGCACTGCGCTCTGTAAAGATCGGGCTGATCAGCCTGATACCGAACATGGCCCCGGCAGCGATGGGTTTTGGCCTGTGGGGGCTGCTCTACGGGCAGGTTGGCCTGGGACTGTCCATCGTAGCCGGCTTGACGCTGGGTATCGTGGTCGATGATACCGTGCATTTCCTCAGCAAGTATCTGCGCGCACGGCGGGAGCAGGGTATGAACTCGCAGGATGCCGTGCGCTATGCCTTTCATACGGTTGGTGTTGCGCTGCTGGTCACAACAATCGTGCTGGTGGCCGGGTTCCTGGTGCTGGCACAGTCCAGCTTCAAGCTGAATTCTGACATGGGCCTGCTCACATCGATCACCATCGCCCTGGCGTTGCTGGCAGACTTTCTATTCCTGCCACCCCTGCTGATGAAGCTTGACAGGTAAAGCCAGAAAAAAACTAGCGAATTTCCTCAATAGCAAATTTCTTTTCCATCGCTGTCGGGGTGATCAATGCATAGCCTTGCAGTTGCCAGTGTGCCAGTTCATTGATGGCTGAAGGCACAACCTCGATAAATTCCTGAAAATCCGTAACCGTATAGCCGTAGTCATGAGCGGCGATCCCGCAGACCTTGAATTCAACGCCAAGACTGGCGTAATAGCGCATTCGCTCTACTGCATCCTTGTATTTTTCGTAGTTTTTTCGCGCAACAGTCACAATTTCGGTGCCGTGTATCACCACCTTGATATTCATGAATTCAGGCGCCATGTTGTAGGGTTGTTCGATTAACGGATTCATCAGCGAGCGAATCCAGTAGAGGGCGCTGTTTATCTTTGCAGGTTCATCAAAGTAGAAATCGTAAACGACGTTTGGCTCATTGTAGGGCGTCATGACGGTTCGGGCGGCATCATCAGCCGCAGCTGCTGCCAGGCTGAAAAAAGCCAGCATGGTGATGGCCGTAATTTTTCTGAAATACATAATTTCCCCCCAAATTGAACAATTCACACAAGGTGTATTGCAGTATAGCTACTACAGGATGTCATGTATTTTAAGACCATTGTGCGGCCACAAAAAAAGGGCGGCCAAGGCCGCCCTCGTCAAACATTATAATATGGACTTATTTGCCTTTTACCGTACTAAGACCAAGGATTTCCCAGTCCTGCATACCGCCGCGGTACCACTTGATCTTGTCAGCCGGGTAGCCAAACTTGAGAAGATTTTTGATGTTATTCGGCGACTGGCCACACCACATGCCATTACAGAACATCACCAGTGTCTTTGCGCCGGAGTAGTCCCAAAGACCCTCGAGTTCCTTGACGTCGAACTTGTCAACCATGATTTCGCCAATCGAAATCGGGTCGGCACCCTTGGCCGGGTTCAAAGCAGTCCATGGGATGTTGACTGAACCCGGGATAGTGCCTTTTTTAACCCAGTCGGGTGTGCGTGAATCAATCACCATGATTGATGTGTCGCCAGCACTCATTTTACTCAGGTAGTCGAGCATTTCGACTTCTGCAATTGTCTCAACGCCGGGGGCGAGTACAACTGGCTGGATACAGAATGGCGGGCACTTGCGTGATGTCTTCGCAAATGCCGGGTTCACTGTGTTCTTCTGGTCCTGGTTACGCGTGATAGAGGTCTTCTTGCCGTCATGCATAACAGATACAGAGGTCATGTCCGGGGTTATACCGACTGCCGGTTTGTCTTCTGCCTGACTGCCAAAAGAAAGAAGTAATGACGTGGTAAGAATAGAGGTTGCAACAAGTGTCTTGACTGACTTCATTTATAAGCTCCTTGGGTTTTTTTTACTCGGTAAAAATACAATTCCTTTCCGTGATTGAGCCTTGCCTGAAAGGCATCACTCACAGTCAGGTTCCTCCTCAGGTTCAGGTTCCGGCGGCGGCGGAGGGTCCGCAGCGACAATATCTTCACACGCTGTTAAAGACACATCAGCCACTGCCGGCTGCGCGCCCAGTCCCAAAAGAAGTAATAAAACAGTAATGTACGGCTTCATGATACTAAACCTCTCTGGCCCTTGATTTCATGTGAATAACGCAAACATACTACTATCAATTGTGTATTACAGCGCTTCCGGCATGAAATTCTGAACTCCACCCGGGTATCAGCAATTTTAACCTGCCGGGAGCGTTTTTTTGTACTGCTGTTTCGCCAGCTTGACCCGTTTTTCATAGGCCTCTCTGGCAATATGGATATCTTCCAGAAAATAACCCAACTCGTCCATATGTAAAGCCTGTGGGCCGTCAACCAGCGCTTTACCGGGGGCCGGATGAAAATCTACCAGCACCATATTGGCACCTGCGATAACACCCTGTGCCGTCACGTGAAAAACATCCATGATTCCGTCATGCGTCGCTTCCCGGGTGCCCACAGAATGTGAAGGATCAATACACACCGGCATGCGTGTAAGTCGATGCACCACGGGTACATGTGCGAAATCGATAAAATTGCGATGCGGATCACCCATATTGGTTTTCATCCCGCGCAAACCGAATATGACGCGGCGATTACCCTCACTGGCAAGGTATTCAGCGGCATTCAGGGACTCTTCAAGCGTGATGCCAAAACCGCGTTTCAACAAAACCGGGAATTCCGGTTCACGCCCGATTGACTTCAATAACTCAAAGTTCTGGGTATTGCGGGTGCCGATCTGCAGCATGATACCGGTGGGGTGTCCCGTCAATTCCAGCGCTTCATGAATTTCACGCACATGGTTATCGTGTGTGACCTCCATGGCAATTACCTTGATGCCATATTTTCCGGCGAGCTCAAATACATAGGGAAGACAGCTTTTGCCGTGTCCCTGGAACGAGTACGGGTTGGTGCGTGGTTTATAGGCCCCCATACGGGTACACGATTGTCCGTGTTCCTGCAGTGCCTTCATCATGATTTCAACATGTTCCGGGTTGTCGACCGCGCACAGGCCGGCGAAAACATTCAGATTGTCCTGGCCAAAGCGCACACCGTTGTAGTCGAAGTAGGTTGGCCGGTTGTCATCATGATGCCGGCCCAGAACGCGATATTCTTCTGAAATTCTGACAACCCGCTCAACGCAGGTGAAGCTTTCCATCTCTTCGGTGGACAGTGCAGCGGTGTCGCCGACAAGGTAAATTTCTGTCAGTGTTTGCAGAGTACCTGTTTCGTCGTGGACACGAGACTGGATATTACTCAGATTTGAAAGGTATTCCTGTAATTGCCGGTAGTCATCGCCCGACTTGTCGGTGTCTGGCTGAAGAATGAGAATCATGCGTATTTTCCAGGATCTGCAAGTGGAATTAGCGGGCTATTATCCATAAATTAGCTGGATTGACCATGACCGAGGTCAAGTCAGAGATGCAGATCAGCTACAGGGAAGGGTTGCCCGTGGGGGGGGGCTGTGCAACCGGTTACCGGGTGTGAGTGCCGGTAACCGGGTACGCTAACATGGGTCTTAGTTATTCACCGGGTGCTGTATGACGGAGTGGAGTACAAGGTTGTTTTCAAAAAACACCGAGAAACCGGTATATTCCCAGCGTGATATTGGTGGTTCACCCACGGCAGCAACGGTACTTGCAGGTTCTCCGTATTGCTGGCGAACCTGGTCCATTGTCAGGCCGTTGCGCGGTGTATTCACTTGCGGGGCAGACTTGATGCTTTCGATCAACAGCACGTCACCTGCTGCCTGTGCGGCGCCAGCGAGAACCAGTGTCAGAAAAAGCAACATGGAACGGCAAATATTCATAGCTAACTCCTTGTAAATATGTAAGAAAACAGGCTACAGGTGTATAATTTTTTGACTATAGCACCCGGTGACAGAATACAAAAGCAGTAATTAATATAATGTGACCGGAATCACTCTTCTGCGACACTCCACCTGCCCATTAACCGTGTATCGGCAGAGGCAGCCAAATTTAAAGATCCGGGCGGAGCAAACAACATTACTTATTCAATAGCACAGCGACTCTCGATTGCCCCCATGATGGACTGGACTGATCGTCATTGTCGTTACCTGTTACGACTGGTGACACAGCGCGCCTTGCTCTATACGGAAATGGTCACAACGGGCGCGCTGCTACATGGCGACCGGCAGCGATTCCTCGGTCATGATGACGCGGAACATCCGTTGGCACTGCAGTTGGGCGGCAGCAACCCGGCGGAACTCGCTGAATGCGCGAACATTGGTGCTGATTATGGTTATGACGAAGTCAATCTGAATGTTGGCTGTCCGAGTGACCGGGTACAGTCGGGCCGCTTTGGTGCCTGCCTGATGGCAGAACCCGGGCTGGTAGCTGATTGCGTTGCCGCGATGAATACGGCAGTGTCAGTGCCTGTCACTGTAAAGACGCGCATCGGTATAGATGACCGCGATTCTTTTGATGAGCTCGCGCATTTTATCGGCTGCGTTCGGGCTGCAGGTTGCAAGACTTTCATTATTCATGCGCGCAAGGCCTATCTGCAGGGACTAAGTCCCAGGGAAAACCGCACCGTCCCGCCACTTAACTATGATTTTGCCTATCGCATCAAGCAATTGTTTCCCGATCTTGTCATTATCCTGAATGGTGGCATAGAACGCCTTGACGAGGCCGAGGCACATTTGCAGAGGGTAGATGGCATCATGCTCGGTCGTGCTGCCTACCACAATCCCTATGTGCTTGCGCAGGCCGACAGGCAGATCTTTAACGATTCACACCCGATCCCCGATCGTGATGATATCGTTCTCGGCATGATTCCCTACATTGAAAGGGAACTGAAACAGGGAACACTACTCAAACATATCAGCCGGCATATGCTGGGGCTGTACCAGGGAATGCCTGGCGCACGCCACTGGCGGCGCTATTTAAGCGAGAATGCACCGTCTTCAACAGCCGGAACAGAGGTTGTCCTGGAGGCACTGGAGAGGCGTACCATAGCAGCCAGCACAGACACATCGAGCAAAAGTTACAATAAGAGCCATGGATAATTTTATTGCCACATACGAGACCGCCATCCGCCTGGGATTTTTCTTCGGTATATTTTCTGTCATGGCACTCTGGGAGCTGCTGGCGCCACGCCGCGTTCTGACGCAGTCGAAGTCGGCTCGCTGGATAAATAATATCGCGCTCGTCATTGTCAACACTGTCGTGGTGCGCGTTGTCTTTCCGACGGCGGCCATTGGCGTTGCCGCCTACGCAACAGAGCAGCAATGGGGTTTGTTTAATCAGCTAAACAGTCCTGCATGGTTAGCGGTGATTATCTCTGTGATTTTGCTTGATGGATTGATTTATATGCAGCATGTCATGTTTCACGCAGTACCTGCCTTCTGGCGACTGCACCGGGTTCACCATGCTGATATGGATTTTGATGTCACTACCGGGGCCCGTTTTCACACCATAGAAATACTACTGTCCATGCTGATCAAGTTTGCCGCAATCCTGCTGCTGGGGCCGCCGCTGGCGGCCGTCGTGATTTTCGAGGTATTGCTGAATGCAACCTCGATGTTTAATCACAGTAATGCGCGTCTGCCCCTGGGGCTTGACCGACTGTTGCGCATATTTATCGTTACACCGGATATGCACCGGGTGCATCATTCGCATTATGCTCACGAGACCAATAGCAATTTCGGCTTCAACCTGTCGCTATGGGACCATCTGTTTGGCACCTATCGCGCACAACCGGATGACGGACATGAAAATATGGTGATAGGCATAGACACCTTTCGCGACAGCAAACAATGCATACCCCTGCATCGGCTATTACTGATGCCCTTTTGGGGAAAAGTCACTGATTACGCCATAAATCGCCGCAAGTGGAATAGTAATGGCAGCTGATGCCCGCAGACGCGTTATTTTTTTGCTGCTGCTTGCATCCGGTATTGTTATCGCCATTCTGTTGCGCGACCAGGTTTCTGTGGAATCACTGGCAGCCAGTGTTAGTGCGCTCGGCTGGTACGCACCGCTGGTATTCATAGCCTGTTACGCTGTTGCTACGGTTTTTTTTATGCCCGGTATACTGTTTACCCTCGCCGGAGGCGTATTGTTCGGTCCGGTCTATGGGACACTTTATAATCTTGCAGGAGCGACACTCGGTGCCACACTTGCTTTCCTGACGGCCCGCTATATTGCCTACGACTGGGTAGCAGAGCGTACCGGTAACCGTTTGCGGCAACTGGTAGAAGGTGTAGAGGAGGAGGGTTGGCGTTTTGTTGCCTTTGCCCGCCTGGTGCCACTGTTTCCGTTCAACCTGCTGAATTATGCGCTCGGACTGACGCGACTTCGTCTCTCGCATTACGTCATTACCTCGTTTGTTTTTATGGCTCCCGGAGGCGCCGCCTATACCTATCTGGGTTATGCCGGCCGGGAAGTCGCCAGTGGCGGGGAAGACTTTATCAGGAAGGCATTACTGGCGCTTGCCGTCATTGCAACCATTGCGTTTGCATCGCGCATCTTGATGAAACGGCGCAGGAAGCAATCATGACAAAGCGTCAGGACCTGGTTGTTATCGGTGGCGGCCCTGGCGGGCTGGTAGTCGCCAGCGTGGCTGCGCAAGCAGGCCTGAAGGTTACCCTGGTAGAAAAAACACCGCTCCTCGGCGGCGACTGCCTGCATGCGGGCTGTGTACCCAGCAAGGCACTCATTCATATGGCGCGCACTGCCCATACTGCGCGCAACGGGGTTGCACAGGGACTCCTGTCCACCATGCCGGATATAGATTTTGGCAAGGCGATCGATCATGTGAACCGGGTCAGGGAAACCATCCAGCTACATGATGACCCGGAACGCTTCCGCAGCTATGGCTGTGATGTCATTTTTGGAACAGCGCAATTTACCGGCAAGCACGAGATCTCGGTAAACGACCAAACAATAACCGGCAAACGTTTTGTAATAGCAACCGGTTCGATGCCATCTATTCCGCCGATACCACTGCTGGAACAGGCCGGGTTCGACACCAACGAAACAATCTTCATGCGACGGACTCTGCCGCATCATCTCGCTATCATTGGCGGGGGACCGATCGGCGTGGAACTGGCGCAGGCGTTTGCACGTTTGGGCAGTCGCGTAACGATCATTGAAATGGCCGATCGTTTGCTGATTAATGAAGACGAAGCCATTTCAAGGCAGCTGCAGGCAGCACTTGAAGAAGAAGGTGTAGAAATCATAACGGCGGCCCAGGTGGCGGGCATACACAGGGAGGGAGATGCCAGACAATTAAGGCTTTCCAGTCACGCAACGGTCGATTGTGACCGGATTCTTGTTGCCACCGGCAGGCAGCCTGTGGTGCACGGGTTGGGCCTGGAAGCGGCAGGGGTTGAATTTAACCGCAAGGGTATAACCGTAGATCGGCGTCTGCGTACCACGCAAAAACATATTTATGCGGCAGGTGATGTTTGTGGTCACTACCAGTTCACACACACAGCTGAATACCAGGCAGGTATTATTCTTGCCAACATTATGTTTCGTATTCCCGCAAAAACAGACTACCGGGTCATCCCGCGAGTTGTTTACACGGACCCGGAAGTGGCCTCGGTTGGTATCTCTGAAAAGCAGGCGCTGGAGCAGGGGATAAAACATCAACTTGTCGAGTTTCCCATGGCCGATATCGATCGCGCCATTACAGACGATGCTGCTGCGGGAGTGGCCAGAATACTGATCAGCAAGGGTCGCATTCTAGGAGCAAGCCTGATTGGCGCGCATGCAGGTGAGCTGATTCATGAGCTGGCACTGGCCATGCAGGTCAATGCAAAAGCCAAGACCCTGTCCAGACTGGTGCACGCCTACCCGAGTTATGCGCAAATTAATCGCCGCACAATTAATGCAAGCTATGCCGGCTTGTTACAATCAAAAAAAGTACGCTCACTGGTGTGGCTGTTAAATCGCCTGATACCCTGAGCTGACGATAACGGAATTATCCATGCACGCGACCCTGCCATTACTGACGTACAGCGACTTCCCTGGTATCCAGCGTGTCACACTTGAAACCCTGCAGGTCAATCTGGGGTATTTGTGCAATCAGTCCTGCCTGCATTGCCATGTCAATGCCGGGCCGAAACGCACCGAGTTGATGAATCAGGATACAGTTGATGCGTTGTTTGCGTTTATAGATGCAACAGTAACAGTCAAAACGCTGGATTTAACCGGCGGTGCGCCAGAGCTTAACCCGCTGTTCAGATCCATTGTGAGCGCAGCCCGTATGCGTGACATAGAGGTGATTGATCGCTGCAATCTGACTGTCCTGTTTGAACCGGGGCAAGAGCATACCGCTGCATTCCTGGCCGAGAATAAAGTAAAGGTGGTTGCTTCATTACCCTGTTATCTAAAAGATAATGTTGATAATCAAAGAGGCGATGGAACCTTTGAAACCAGCCTGAAGGCGTTACGGCTACTGAATAGCCTGGGCTACGCGCAGCCGGGCTCCGGCCTGCAGCTTGACCTGGTCTTTAATCCACAGGGGCCAAGACTTCCACCCCCGCAACAGGCCCTGGAGCAGGACTACAAGCAGCATCTCGCCGGGCAGTACGGTATACAGTTCAACCAGCTGCTAACACTCACCAATATGCCAATCCAGCGATTTGGCAGCACACTCATCAGTCGTGGTGAATTTGACGGCTACATGAAACTGCTCAAGAGCGCCCACAAGGACGAGAATACTGCATCTGTGATGTGTCGTTCCCTGCTCAGCATCGACTGGCGGGGGTATGTCTATGACTGTGATTTTAACCAGATGCTGGATATGCCGCTGCAAGTTGATTCCCGACCGAAACTGCATATCTCCGAGCTGACCGGCATTGACGTCCGTGGCAATAGCATTCAGGTCGCCGCGCATTGCTATGGCTGCACCGCCGGACAGGGTTCTGGCTGTGCTGGAGCGCTGGAGGCGTAAACCCTTAGTGTGTTCATTTAATAGTTTGAGTATCAGGAGTCCAAGATGTCCATGAATGTAGAAGAAACAGTCCTTGACAGATATTCCGAGGGAGCCAAACAGCAACAGTCGGCACTGTGTTGCCCGGTCTCCTATGATGCGAGCCTGTTGTCCATTCTGCCTGATGAAATCATCGAGAAAGACTATGGTTGCGGTGACCCTTCACGCTATGTAGAAGAGGGTGACGTAGTGCTGGATCTTGGTTCCGGTGGTGGCAAGGTCTGCTACATGGCCGCCAGCATCGTCGGTGACCAGGGGAAGGTGATCGGCGTGGACATGAATGACGACATGCTGGCGCTGGCCCGGAAATACCAGCCTGAAATGGCAGAGAAGCTTGGCAGTGACCGGGTGAGCTTTGTAAAAGGCAGTATTCAGGATCTTGGCTTGAGTGTTGACACGCTCAGCAACTACCTGGAGTCACATCCAGTCAGCAGTCACAGTGATTATTCTGAATTGAAAGCATGGGAAGCCAGGCAACGCAGGGAGGATCCATTGATACAGGACCAGTCTGTTGACCTGGTGATTTCCAATTGTGTGCTGAATCTGGTGGCAGACCACGAGAAACAACAAATGATCCGGGAAATATTTCGCGTGTTGAAACCGGGTGGCCGTGTAGCCATTTCCGACATAATCAGCCATCAGCCGGTACCGGAAGACATGAAAAACGATCCCGAACTGTGGAGTGGCTGTATCTCGGGTGCCTTTCGTGAAGATGAATTTCTCGACGAATTTGCAAGCGCCGGCTTTGGTGCTGTCTGTTATGACAAATGGGACACAGAACCCTGGCAGGTTATTGCCGGTATAGAATTCCGGTCGGTAACCCTGACAGCAGTCAAACCGGTACAGGGCAGCGGCGCGGCAGACGACCAGACCGTTATGTATCGGGGTCCCTTTGCAGCTGTTATTGGCGAGGACGGCACCCTCTATAACCGTGGCCAGCGTATCACTATTGCAGAACATACACAGCAATTACTGATGAACCCTGCCTTTAAGGGGGCCTTCATCGACCTGTCAACACAAAGCGAAAAAAGTGCGGAAAGCGGTTGTTGCGCTACCAGCTCGCCTGACACTCCGGTAGCAACAAGTGGCGGCTGCTGCTAACACACAAAAAATTTCTGTCATCATCCCGGCACTCAACGAGGCGGACTCTGTTGGAGTACTTTGTGCTGCCTTGCAGCCATTGCGCCAGCGCGGGCATGAAGTGATCCTGGTTGATGGTGGAAGTACAGATCAGACAATAGCGATTGCAGAGTCGCAGACTGACAGGGTTATTAGCGCTGCACGCGGACGCGCCTTGCAAATGCGTGCTGGTGCTGCAGCGGCAAAGGGTTCGGTATTCTGGTTCCTGCATGCAGATACCGGCGTCCCGGAAAAGGCAGACCAGCTGATACTCGATGCGCTTGCAAACCACAACGCACACTGGGGACGGTTTGATATCGCTTTGTCGGACCGGCACCCGATGCTGGTCTGCGTGGCGTTTATGATGAATCTGCGCTCATCACTTACGTCTATCGCCACTGGCGATCAGGGAATATTTGTGCGTCGATCACTGTACCAGCGGATTGGAGGTATGCCCTCGATCCCGCTGATGGAAGATATAGCCTTCAGCCGTACTCTGAAGGCATCTTCACGCCCGGTATGCGTTGGCGAGCAACTGATAACCTCTGCAAGACGCTGGAACAAGCACGGTATCACCCGGACCATTGTGACCATGTGGGGCTTACGCCTTGCTTACTACTGCGGCGTCAGTCCAGAGCGCCTTGAAAAGTACTACGGGATGGATATTTCGTGAAGTATCCGCAAGCTCGGCTGCTGTTGCTAAGCAAGGCACCGGAACCCGGAAAAGTTAAAACGCGCCTGGGATCGCATCTGGGCATGCAGGCAGCAGCTGATATTTATGAAAAACTGGTGCATGAATGTCTGACGACATGCGTTTCGGCGAAACTCTGTCCAGTTGATATCTGGTGTGATCCTTCGCCCGATCATCCTTTCTTTCGACAGTGCAGTAGTCAGTATGAAACCGGCCTTCAGCAACAAGTGAGTGGTAACCTCGGACTGAGAATGTCTCGGGCTGTTCGGTCGACCCTGCAGTTTGCTGATCATGTTGTATTAATAGGAGCAGATTGCCCGACGCTGACTGTGGGTGATCTCGACGCAGCGTTACATGCATTGCAGCAGGGCAGTGATGTGGTTCTGGGGCCGGCCGAGGACGGTGGCTACTACCTGATTGGTATGAGCCGTTACCATCCCGCGCTGTTTGAAGAGATACCGTGGAGCACACACAGGGTGCTGGAAATAACAGAAAAACGCCTGCGGCAACTGCAGCTGAGCTGGCAATGCCTGACAGTGCGCAAGGATATTGATACTGCGGAGGATTATGCTGTATATATGAATATGTAATAGTAATAGCAACGATCGACTGGAAAAATCGCAAAAATAACCAATACTATAAAGTATAAATTCATGATGCGTACATGTTGTGCGACGTCGCATCCAATTAATAAGGAGGCAATATATGAGAAGACTTTATTTCCTGATACCTACCGTTGAAAGTGCAAAAGCCATCGTTGATGAACTGCTGCTGGCGCGAATTGAGCAGCGGCATATTCACATTGCTGCCGCAGATCACCATGCCTTGCTGGAAGCAAACCTGCCGGAAGCCAACTTGCTGCAGGAGAGTGACTTTGTCCCTGCCGTAGAGCGCGGACTCGCCATCGGCGGCGCTACCGGAATTGTGGCGGGTATTGCTGCTGTCGCCTTGCCCGGTGTCGGACTTGCACTGGGTGGAGGAGCGATACTTGGAATAGGCCTGGCTGGTGCCGGGCTCGGTGCCTGGGCGTCAGGCATGATTGGTATTTCGGCACCCAGTTCACGCCTCAAAGAGTTTGAGGAGGCCATTGGCGAAGGCAGTTTGCTGATGATGGTTGATGTGCCCAAGGAGCAGGTCGATGAAACAACCTTGCTCATCCAGAAACATCACCCGGAAGTCGAGGTGGAAGGAACCGAACCGGTTATCCCCGCTTTTCCTTAACAGTAAGTACCTGAAGAACAGCAGGCGCCTGCAGCTATAAATGCAGGCGCCGCGTTTCTCCATCAGCCTGACTTTGATCCCAGATTTCCATGAAATGCTTTCTGTATACCGTGGTTTGACCGGGGTTGTTGAAATTGCAGGTGCCTTCGTAGCGACTTGCCAGCGGCCGGTAAAAATACCCGGTTCCATCACACAGCAGGTACGTCATGCCATGGTTTCGATATTGCACCGGCGGGCGCCTTAACATTATCTGCGAGCTGAGTCTGCGTGACAGTTCTATGAGACGATGGCCATGCTGCACTGTTTTGCGACTGTTCTCCAGCAATACCCATACGCGAGCATCCTGATGTTGTCTTACCAGTGCGCTGGTGGCATCAAGGAATGCTTGCTGGTCAAAAATATCCGGTTCAAGATCATCCGTATAGAGGAGCAACTCGCGGTGTGCCTGTTGCGAAAACGATTGTGCGATGTTGCGCACGTGCTCACGACTATTCAAGGCAAATTCAAGGTCATCAATACCCAGTTGCATGCTGGAGATATCCAGCTCCCCGGCGGGAACCGGGTCATCAGAAACCGAACGCATAGGCTTCTCCTAAAAAGTCTTGAGCGATCCTGTCTGCAGATACGCCTGCAGTCAGCATTAATTATAGCCAGACTCTGCTATGTTGCTAAAAAGTGCCTGTTCTGGCACCAAAGTACAATAGCTATGCAAGACAAAATGTTAGATCCTTTCCCATAGCAGTGTAAAAGTCCTTATTGAAGGTAATATAACAGTGAAAGAGCGCAGAAAATGCATCGATAGGCGTGGTGCCAGCGTCAAGAAAAACGCGGAATCCAGGTGTAACCGTCGCTTCAGGGCTGACCGCCGTCTTAATAGCATCAAGGCTGAATGGATCCCTATTAATCACATCAATTTTCACCCGGCCACCCGGCTCGTGTTCAGCAAATCCTGATATACCGCCGGGGTCACCATTCAAGTCCTGGCAGTCTTTCCTTGTCCATCCAGGGTTAGCGCAACTATCGTCAGGATCTGGCTGCATGAGCACATAATCTAACTATAAATGATAATGATTTGCATTTGTAGTTAGATTATCTATAATCTCCAGCAAGAAGACGTACCTTGCTGGAGAGTCCCATGAAATTAAAACCTTTT
>JAOUCV010000442.1 GCA_029859555.1 Gammaproteobacteria bacterium | reverse complement strand
CCCCTTTTTATAATTCGCCTGCTGTAAGGAGATAAAGGGGTCTGACCCCTTTTTATAGATTTATTCCAATGCAGGGTGGAAAAAACGGGGATAGACTACAATTGCCGTAATGAGTGGTGTCACGTCAGTCGTATCGATCTTTGCCATCGGCTATGCCGTGCTCGCTGCTGCGCTGTTTTTCTACCAGCCCAAGCTGCTGTACTTCCCCGACATGCCTACCCGGCAGATACAGGCTACTCCTGAAGACGCCGGGCTGGACTTCGATGCGGTTACCCTCACTACCAGCGATAACGAGCAACTGGATGCCTGGTTTGTCCCGGCCGACCCGGCACGTGGCACGTTGCTGTTCTGCCACGGCAATGCCGGTAACAACTCCCACCGGCTGGACTCCATCCGCTTGTTTAATCAGCTTGGCCTGTCGGTGTTGATCTTTGATTACCGTGGCTATGGGCAGAGTACCGGCAGGCCAACAGAAAAAGGCACCTACCGGGATGCCGACGCCGCCTGGCAGTACCTGGTGGAGCAGCGTGGCATCCCCCCGCAGCGCATCATCCTGTTCGGCCGCTCACTCGGTGCCTCGATTGCCGCCGAGCTGGCAACCCGGCAGAGCGCCGCCGGTGTGATGCTGGAATCCGCGTTTACCTCGGTGCCCGATGTCGGCGCCAAATTCTACCCCTGGCTGCCGGTCCGCTGGATGAGTCGCTACCAGTACGATACCCGCAAGCAACTGGCAGGCATTCATAGTCCTGTTTTAATCGTTCACAGCCGCGACGACGAAATCATCTCCTACGCTAACGGCGAGCAGTTGTTCGCGGCAGCCAATGAACCGAAGCAGTTCCTGCAACTGCGTGGTGGCCACAACGACGGCTTTATGGTGAGCGGGGAGAGCTATGTTCGAGGGCTTGAGGTTTTTTTAAACACGGTGTTGGGAGAGATATGAGGCCAGCCTTTGGGCATAGCATGCCTCTGTCTGCTTTACCCCTTCTACAGTGCCTGGCGCGGTGCCAGTGTGGCCGGGCTGGAATTGACGGTTGCGCCGTCGGCCTGTAGCGGCTGCACCGACAGTGGCGAGTTCACTACCGGCCATTGTCCCTTGAGCACATTGTCCGGTGCCGTGCCGGTAAAGGCGAGATAACTGTAGCGTCCGTAGTGCGGCAGCTTGCGTCCCAGGCCGGGCAGGGCGGCCGCGCTATCGGCTGCGAGCCATCCCAGTGCCTGGTCGGGGCTCTGCGGCTGACGGCCCAGTACTGCCAGTGAATGTGTTTGCGCTGTCAGCAGAGTGCCTGCAATGCGCACGTTGTCACCGCTGGCTGCAAAGTCATAGGCTTGCAGTGCGGCGTTTAATTGCGGCCGAAAGCGGTTGTGCCAGCCAAACAGCCACACGGACCGGTCATCAGGCAGGGTCTGCAGTTCGCTGTCAACAACGACTTCGACATGCCCGGGTTTTTCCTGTTGCCACTGCAGGGCAAGCGCGTGGTAGGCCTGTTTCAGCGCTGCCGGCGCGTTGTCCGCCAGTACCACCAGTACCTGTTCGGCACCCATGGCCTGGCTGACGGCAGGGGGGATCTCGTTGCGGTGCAGACGACGAAACACATCGAACTGCGGGTCGATGTCGAGCTGTACCGGCCGCGCAGGTAGTGTCAGGGAGAGTGTTTGCTGTTTGTCCGTGAGCTTGATCCGGGTCTGGTAAGCCTGGTCGACGCCATCCATGTGCACGGCCACCGGCAGTGTTAACTGATACGCCGGCCCGGGTTGCGTCTGTTCAATAACGGCCGTCAGACGATAGTCGTGGCCCGCGGACTCGCTGCGCGCCTTGCTGATCCCGAGCTGTGGCGCGCCGCTGCGTTGCACCCACTGCTGGAAGAAATCATCCAGCGGTTCACCGGCAACGGCTGCAAAGCTTTTCTGTATATCGCTGAAGCCGGCGACCCTGAAACGGTATTGCTGATAGAAGGCCTGCAAACCCTGCTTGAAGGCAGCGTCGCCCAGTCGCTGGCGTAACATGTGAAACAGCATCAGCGTCTTGCCATAGCCCACTGCCTCGGTGCGCGCACTGTGGCGGCTGCGGAAGTCGGTGAGCGGGAAGTCACCCTCGCGGCTGACATAGTCGGTGTATTTCTGCAGTGCATTGCGCCGGTATTCGCTACCACTGCCGCGTTGTTCCTTGATCAGGTGATCAGCGAGGTAGCTGGTGAGGCCCTCGGACCAGTTGCCGCT
>JAOUCV010000441.1 GCA_029859555.1 Gammaproteobacteria bacterium | reverse complement strand
TATCTGGTGGTGCAGGAGCGCATCGCATGCGCGATTGATTCAGCCACCGGGTATGATCGCGGACAAGGTCCGCTCCTGCAGGTGTATCTAGTGGTGCAGGAGCGCATCGCATGCGCGATTGATTCAGCCATCGGGTATGATCGCGGACACGGTCCGCTCCTGCAGGTGTATCTAGTGGTGCAGGAGCGCAGCGCATGCGCGATTGATTCAGCCCTCGGACATGATTGCGGACGAGGGCCGCTCCGACAGGGTTATCTGCCCGGTTATCGTGGTCTGTCCCGAATGGCACACGCAAGGACATGGAACCGTTTCCGGTCAGACGATTTATTTTTCCGTGTTTTTTCGTGTGCTTCCGTGGCCAATTGACCTTCATATATTTATGAAACTGCTTAAGTAAGCGCCATTCTGGTCTGTCCCTGGTTATCCCGTTATGATGCGAAGCATGCAGACTCAACATTACAAGCTGGCCGGGCTGATCGTTATATCCATTGTTGCGATCACGGTGGTTTTGCTGTTGCCGCCGATCCCGCAGGACCCGGCCTACCATGAATTTGTTGATCAGCGCACACTCTACGGCCTGCCGAACTTCTGGAACGTGGTATCCAACCTGCCGTTCGTGATCGCGGGTCTGCTAGGTTTGCTGTTGCTTAACCGGCAGCCCCCTGTCGAAGGCGGTTTGCCGGTGTTATATCCGGCCTATCGGGTGTTTTTCATCGGTGTCTTGCTCACCGGTTTTGGATCAGCCTGGTACCACCTTGCACCGACCAATGAATCGCTGGTCTGGGACCGGCTGCCAATGACCCTGGCATTCATGGCTTTTTTCTCCATGGTTATTGGCGAGCACCTGTCACCTGGCCTCGGACGGCGGCTGCTCTGGGCGCTGCTGTTTGCCGGTGTGTTGTCGATTGTTTACTGGCATATCACCGAGAGTGCCGGTCACGGAGATTTGCGTCCGTACGGGCTGGTCCAGTTTCTGCCGATGTTGCTGGTGCCGGTTATTCTGCTGATGTTCAGGTCGCGCCTCGATGGTGCGGTTTACCTGTGGGGTATGGCCGCAGCCTATGTTGTTTCCAAGCTGGCCGAGTATTACGATGCAGAGATCTATGCAGTCACCGGTTTTTTGAGTGGCCACTCCATCAAGCATATTATCGCCGCGGGTGGAACGCTGTTCATTTACCTGGCCTTGCGTAACCGGCAAGCGCTTGATTGAAGTAAACGAAAAGTAAACGGAGCAGAGCATGAAGAATCAGCAAGCCGGCGTTGTTGCTGCAGCGACAGTGTTGCAATGAAACAGGGGCAAACCGTGCTGGAGTCCTTCATTGCACCGCTGACCACGGAAGAATTTTTCTCCAGTTACTGGCCTGAACGAGTCTACGCCAGTCACGGTGAGCTGGAGCGTTTGCCGGGAATGTTTCGTTCACCGCTGTTGCAGGATATCGAAACCCTCTCGGGGCATTATCACGGCCGCGTGCTGTTTACCCGTGGACGCCAGAGTTCCTTCATGGTGCCGGCCGAGAACGGCTGTCCGAAGACACTGTTTGATATGGGGCTCACTGTTTACCTGGATAATATTCAACCGTGTCTGCCGAAAAGTCCGCTGGTATTGCAGGCACTGGAACGTAACCTCGGCATTCCGCCGGGTACTGCACGTATCGGTGCATTTGCATCGCCCCCGGGTGACGGGGCCGCCTGTCATTATGATACCGAGGACGTGATATCCATCCAGCTGACCGGCAGCAAGGCCTTTCACGTGGCGCCGGTGGAGCAGGTACGCTATCCGGTCGGTATGCAATATTCCCCCGGTGCGGCGCCCTACAGTGACCTTTATCCGCAGGTAGCCGGTCAGTTTCCGGACTGGAGCAATGCGAAGTTTGAGTGTGTCGAAATGCGCCCGGGTTCCGTGCTGTTTATGCCGCGCGGTACCTGGCACCGCACCGAGGCAGACGAGCCCTCGCTTTCCATTACCATTGCCATGCGCCCGCCATCTGCCGCAGAGACGATCCTGGAAAACGTCCGCTGGTTGCTGTTGCAGGACGCAGCATGGCGCAAACCGCTGTACGGCGCTTATGGCGGCACGGCGCAGAAACAAGCAGCCATGGATACGGCTGCCGCTCTGTTGGAAAAGTTGCCACAGCAGTTGCAGCAGCTGACAACCCGGAGCCTTGAGTTGGCACTGATGCCGGAGGACCAGCGGCTGCAGCATATCGATAACAGCAGC
>JAOUCV010000440.1 GCA_029859555.1 Gammaproteobacteria bacterium | reverse complement strand
GCAATCGCGGACGATATCCGCTCCTACACCAAATATATGAATCAATAAAACAACAACTTACGGATGCTACTTAACCCGCATTCCCGGTTCTGCGCCATCGTCAGGGTGCAGCACAAACAGCTCGCTGCCACCCGGGCCGGCTGCCAGCACCATGCCTTCCGACACGCCGAAACGCATCTTGCGCGGGGCGAGATTGGCCACCATCACGGTGAGTTTGCCCTCCAGCGCTTCCGGACTGTAGGCCGACTTGATGCCGGCAAATACGTTGCGGGTCTCGCCACCGATGTCGAGCGTCAGTTGCAGCAGCTTGTCGGCGCCTTCTACATGGGCTGCCTTGCTGATGCGGGCTATGCGCAGGTCCAGTTTTGCAAAATCCTCGAAACTGATGGTGTCTGCAATCGGGTCAATTGTTGGCACTCCTTTTTCACTTGCTGCAGGTGCTGCAGCCGGTGTGCCGAGGCTGTCCTTTGAATCTTCCAGCATGGCGTCAATTTTCTCCTGTTCAACGCGTGTCATCAGCGGTTTGAACTTGTTAATGGTGTGGCCGCTCAGCGGGGTGTCAATAGCATCCCATGTCAGCACCGGTATGTTCAGAAAGCTTTCCACCTCGGTGGCCATCGCCGGCAGTACCGGCTGCAGGTAGGTGATCAGGACCCGGAACAGGTTCAGCCCGACACTGCAGACATCCTGAACGGTTTGCTCCTTGCCTTCTTGCTTCGCGAGTACCCAGGGTTTGTTGGCATCGATGTACTGATTGGCACGGTCAGCCAGCGCCATGATTTTTCGAATCGCCTGGCCATATTCGCGCTGTTCATAGGACTCGGCAATAGCATTGCCCTCGTCGACAAAAGACCGGTACAGATCAGGCTCAGTGCACTCTGCAGACAGCCGGCCATCAAAACGTTTGTTGATGAAGCCGGCGCAGCGACTGGCAATATTGACTACCTTGCCAACCAGGTCGCTGTTAACCCGCAACACGAAATCTTCCAGGTTCAGGTCCAGGTCATCAACGCCACTGCCGAGTTTGGCGGCAAAGTAATAACGCAGGTATTCCGGGTTGAGATGATCGAGGTAGGTGCGCGCCTTGATAAAGGTGCCGCGTGACTTCGACATTTTCTGGCCGTCAACGGTCAGGAAGCCGTGTGCGTATATTGCGGTCGGTGTGCGCAGCTTTGCACCGCTGAGCATCGCAGGCCAGAACAGCGCGTGGAAGTTGATAATGTCCTTGCCAATAAAATGGTAGAGCTCGGTGTCCGAGTCGCTGTTCCAGTAGCGGTCAAAATCGAGTTCCGGCGTACGGTCGCAGAGGTTGCGGAAGCTGGCCATGTAACCGATGGGTGCATCCATCCACACATAGAAGTACTTGCCCGGGTGACCCGGGATTTCAAAGCCGAAGTAGGGCGCATCGCGGGAGATGCCCCATTCCTGCAGGCCGGTCTCAAACCATTCTTCCACCTTGTTGGCGACTTCGGGTTGCAGGTGCCCTGCCTTGATCCACTCTTTCAGCTGGTCTTCGAAATCGGTCAGTTTGAAGAACAGGTGTTCGGTTTCTTTTTCAATCGGCGTGGTGCCGGAGATTGCGGAGACAGCATGCTTCAGTTCGGTGGGTGAATAAGTGGCGCCACAGGCCTCGCAGTTGTCACCGTACTGGTCAGCTGCACCGCAACGCGGGCATTCCCCCTTGATGAAGCGATCCGGCAGGAACATGTTTTCCTGCGCATCATAGGCCTGGGTGATGTTGCGGGAGGTGATGTGGCCGGCCTGCTGATTGCGTTCGAAGACCATATCGGAAAACGCACGGTTCTCGTCTGAATGGGTGCTGTGGTAGTTATCAAAACGCACATTAAAATCGGCAAAGTCTGCCTGGTGCTCTTTTGCAGAGACCGCGATCAGGGCTTCGGGTGTAATGCCTTGCTGGCGTGCCCTCAACATGATGGGTGTGCCGTGTGCGTCATCGGCACACACGTACAGGCAATGCTGGCCGCGCAAGCGCTGGAATCGTGCCCAGATATCCGTTTGGATGTATTCGACCATATGCCCGATGTGGATAGGGCCATTGGCATAAGGTAATGCACTGGTGACCAGAATTGTGCGGTTTTTTTGACTCATGCGCCTGCTGTCCGGATTAAAACCCTGATACTAGTATGAATATTCGGGCGCTAAGTATGCCATAGACCAGCGAGGCGTGGGGATTTGCGCCAGCCGTCTATAGGACGACCCG
>JAOUCV010000439.1 GCA_029859555.1 Gammaproteobacteria bacterium | reverse complement strand
CAAGCCAGAGAACAGCAAGCTGGCGGCAAGCACAGCTGCGCTTGACTTTGCTGGATTCATGGCTTGTTTTCCGGTTCCTGATTGATAAGTTTTTTGCTGATGGATACTACTTCCTCGCAGTCCCATTCCAGCTCAGCCGTTACCCGGTAACGAATACGACCTCCTTTATCCAGCGTTGAACTGGACGGAAGGGCGCCGGCATCGCTTGCTTCGAGACTATAAACATACCCTGTTTTCGCAAAAAAATAAGATTGAAATGCCGCCCAGGGATGGTTATGCAACGGATTCTATATTTAAACGCGTTCTCGTCGTATGATCAGCGCACTGTCAACATCAGTCGTGTTACCAATGGGAAATACCATGCAAGCAATTGTGTCCGTCCAGCATTTGTCGAAAATTTATTCAGGCGACCATCATGCGCTGAAGGATGTTTCGCTCGATATTGCAGCAGGCGAGATACTGGCGTTGCTGGGCCCGAATGGTGCCGGCAAGACCACGCTGATTTCGATCATCTGCGGGATTGTCAATGCCAGTTCCGGCTCGGTGACGGTGGGCGGACATGACATTGTTGCTGATTACCGCAAGACACGTAGTCAGATCGGGCTGGTACCGCAGGAACTGACGCTCGGCGCATTCGATACAGTGTGGAATACCCTGAGCTTCAGTCGTGGTCTGTTCGGCAAGAAAGCAAACCCGGCTTACCTTGAGCAATTGTTGAAGGAGCTGTCGCTGTGGGAGAAGAAGGACAACGCGCTGATGACACTCTCCGGCGGTATGAAGCGGCGGGTACTGATTGGCAAGGCGCTGTCGCATGAACCCTCTATCCTGTTTCTGGATGAGCCCACGGCCGGCGTGGATGTCGAGTTGCGCAAGGATATGTGGGCGCTGGTAGAACGGCTGCGCGAGTCCGGTGTCACTATTATCCTGACGACACATTACATCGAAGAGGCCGAGGCGATTGCTGATCGTGTCGGTGTCATCAATGGCGGTGAATTGCTGCTGGTTGATGACAAGCGGGCGCTCATGCACAAGCTGGGTAAACGCCAGCTGATTGTCGAACTGGCAGAAGCGGTCACTACTGTTCCTGACGCGCTGTCGCGGTGGACGTTACAATTGTCAGGCGATGGCAGTCAGCTCATTTATACCTATGACCCGCACAAGAGTGATACCGGTGTCAGTGATTTGTTGCATGCCATCCAGGAGCTTGGTCTGAAGATGCAGGACCTGCAAACAACACAAAGTTCCCTGGAAGAAATTTTCGTCAACCTGGTGCACGCAAAAACATGAATATCACGGCTGTTAAGGTTATTTACAAATACGAAATGCTGCGTGCCTGGGATACCTTGCTGCAGACCATTGCCTCACCGGTTATTTCAACATCGCTGTATTTTGTGGTGTTTGGTTCTGCCATTGGTTCGCGTATTGAACAGGTTGAAGGCGTGCCCTACGGTTTGTTTATTGTGCCCGGATTGATGATGCTGGCGTTGTTGACCCAGAGTATCTCCAACGCCTCGTTTGGTATTTATTTTCCCAGGTTCACCGGTACGATTTACGAAATCCTGTCTGCACCGATTTCTTCCTTTGAAATCATGCTGGGTTATGTCGGGGCTGCGGCGACCAAGTCGTTGATTATTGGTCTGATTATATTGGCGACCGCTGGATTGTTTGTACCTCTGCAGATCGCACACCCGCTGTGGATGCTGTTGTTTCTGGTGCTGACCTGTATTTCCTTCAGCCTGTTCGGTTTCATCATCGGACTATGGGCGGATAATTTTGAGAAACTGCAACTTATCCCGTTACTCATTATTACGCCGCTGGTGTTCCTCGGTGGCAGTTTCTACTCGATCAGCATGCTGCCACCAGCCTGGCAGACGGTTACCCTGTTCAACCCGGTGGTTTATTTAATCAGTGGTTTCCGCTGGAGTTTCTTTGAGGTATCTGATGTGAGTGTTGGCCTCAGCCTGTTTATGGTGCTGGCATTTCTTGGCGCCTGCCTGCTGGTCGTGTGGTGGATGTTCAGGACCGGGTATCGGTTGAAGCAGTAGCACGAGGGCCACTGTTCGCGATAATTATTTCCCACGCAATGGCAGGAAAATAATCAAATGTGTGCTGAGGTAGAACGGCACAACCCGTGCCGGTATCAGTCTGAGCGGGCAGGGCGGGTGTGCGCTGTGTAATGAAGTTCGGCGTCAATAAGCGTCTTCGATACGCCACAGCTTTTTAAT
>JAOUCV010000098.1 GCA_029859555.1 Gammaproteobacteria bacterium | reverse complement strand
AAAATATCAACGTACGCGTCAGTTGTATTGTTATTACTCTGCCTTCGCAGTGTGCTGCCCAATCACCGACAGTAATTCTTCCCGGGTGAAGGGTTTGGTTATGTAGTTATCCGAGCCAACCACACGCCCCCGTGCCCGATCAAACAAACCGTCCTTGCTGGAAAGCATGACAACCGGCGTATGCCGGAACACGCGGTGATGCTTGATCAGTGCGCAGGTCTGGTAGCCATCAAGCCGCGGCATCATGATGTCCAGCAGGATCAGATCCGGCTGGTGATCCGCAATCAGGCTGAGCGCTTCAAACCCGTCTGTCGCCGTAATCACCTCGAAACCTTCCTTCTTCAGCAAGGTCTCGGCGGTACGGCGAATGGTCTTGCTGTCATCAATCACCATGACCTTGAAGGCCTTGCTGGCACTCTCGTTGGCCGCACCTGCCCCCTCGACGGCACTGCTTACCTCATCTGCTGGTATACTGCTCTGCATGGTTACACCTATATGTTTGTTTTATATGACTTTTAATTAGCCCGGTTGTCGCGCCGCGCGTGCCGAAGAATCTTCATCGTTACCCCGCAGCACAAATTAATTTAGTATTACCAGTCTGCTACATCGATTTATCGTCATTCGCGCAACAAACTTGATGTTGTTACGTCGTTCTGATGCCGCACATCATCCTGTTACATAAAAAAGGAGCACCATGAGCAAAAAACTGGGCGTCGTAATGGACCCCATCGGGGCAATCAACTTCCACAAGGACAGCACGCTGGCCATGCTGCTGGCGGCCGACAAACGTGGCTGGGAGCTGTATTACATGGAGCAGGGAGACCTGTTTTTGCAGGACGGCCGGTGCCACGCAAGGCTGTCACCTCTACAGGTTCGCACTGATGAGCATGACTGGTTCAGCCTCTCGGAGACGGTAGCTGTACCACTCGATGAACTGGATGTGGTTCTGATGCGCAAGGATCCGCCGGTGAACATGGAGTTCATCTATACCACCTTCCTGCTGGAACGTGCCGAGGCACATGGCACGCTGGTCGTGAACAGGCCGAGGGCCATCCGCAATGCCAGCGAAAAACTCTATACCGCCTGGTTCCCGGAATGCTGTCCGCCAACACGGGTCAGTCGTAATATACAAATACTGAAGGAGTTTCTTGCAGAACATGGTGACATCATCGTCAAGCCGCTGGATGGTATGGGCGGCGCATCCGTATTCCGGGTACAGCAGCAGGATCCGAACCTGAATGTCATACTGGAAACCATCACCGGTAATGGCACTATCAGCGCCATGGCACAGCGCTACATCCCGGAAATCACAGCCGGTGATAAACGTATTCTGATGATTGACGGCGAACCCTTCCCGCATGCACTGGCGCGCATTCCGGCCAGCGGAGAAACGCGCGGCAACCTGGCTGCCGGCGGGCGCGGCGAAGGTGTCGATCTCAGTGAGCGGGACCGCTGGATTTGCGCACAGATAGGACCGGCATTACGTGAGCAGGGCCTGCTGTTTGTTGGCCTTGATGTGATTGGCGACTATCTCACCGAGATCAACGTTACCAGCCCGACCTGTATTCGTGAACTCGACACATTCTATAACGCTGATATCGCCGGCCAGTTGATGGATGCCATTGATAGCCGACTGCCGGTATAGCCATGCGCTATGGCCGACTGCCCGTCCTCGTCCTCCTGGGTGTGCTGCTGAGTGGCTGCAGCAACAATGAAACTGTTTTTCATACGCGTTTTTTTGCCCTCGGAACCCTCATTGAAATAAGTATTCACGGGGCAGACCCGGCCCTGGCAGCACGCGCCAGCGAACAGATCGAACAGGACCTGCTGACCCTGCAAAGCCGCTGGCATGCATGGCAACCCGGCACACTGTCGGATATCAATGAACAGCTGGCCACCCTGCAGGTATTTAACCCGGATCCCGACATGCTGCCGCTGCTGCAGGAAGCACACCGCTTGTCAAAACTCAGCCAGGGCCTGTTCAACCCTGTCATTGGCCAGCTGGTTGCACAGTGGGGATTCCATGGCAACCCACTGCCGACTGGAGCCTTGCCGGACAGTGATTCAATCGCCGCGCTGGTAGCGCTGGCTCCCTCTGTTGAAGATATCAGCCTCACGGACACACAACTTGTCACCCGCAACCCGGCCGTACGTTATGATCTTGGCGCATTCGCCAAGGGCTATGCGATAGACCGCGCCATCGAACAGCTGCGTGGATTCGGCATCGAGAACGCCATCATCAACGCCGGCGGTGACCTGCGCGCCATCGGACAACATGGTGACCGGCCGTGGCGCATCGGTATTCGCCAACCACGCGAGAGCGGCATACTTGCCAGCATTGAAGTTGACGGCGATACCAGCGTATTCACCTCCGGTGACTATGAGCGTTTTTTTGAAGTTGACGGCAAACGTTATCACCACATTATCGACCCGCGCAGCGGCTATCCGGCCGACCGGACTATCTCCGTCACGGTCGTGCATGACAATGCCGCCACCGCTGATGCTGCTGCCACCGCACTGTTCGTTGCCGGCCCCGAGGACTGGGTTGAAATCGCCCGCAGTATGCATATCAAGCTGGTCATGCTAATTGACAGCAGTGGTATTATTCATATGAATCCGGCAATGCAGTCACGCATTCACTTTGAGCCTGACAGCACGGTAGAAATCAAACCAAGTGAACCACTCTCATGACCCGTGCGGACTACGTTCTACTGGTGGTCGTTATATGCGCACTACCCTTACTGTATGCCCGCTTGTGGACTGGCAACGAACACGCTGACTATGTACAAATACAGTCGGGTAATAATGAACCTGTGACCGGAGAACTGGTACACGACCGCACCCTGAACATTCATGGCCCGCTGGGTGACAGTGTTATTGAAATCAACCAGGGTCGTGCCCGTTTTGTCAGCTCTCCCTGCCGCGGGCAGGTCTGTGTACACAGCGGCTGGTTGCAATCTGCCGGAGAAATTGCCGCCTGCCTGCCAAATCGCATCAGCCTGAGCCTGCACGGCCAGCACCCCCGGTTTGATGCAATAAATTTCTGATCAGCAGACATAAAAAAGGGACACTCCGTGTCCCTTTTTTACCAAGCCCCGAGGCCTGGTTACTTCATTGCAACGGATTCAGTAGTCTCGGGTACAACCACTGTCAGGCCCAGCACCTTCCACATCTGCATCCCGCCACGGTAATAGAACAGCTTTTCGGACGGATAACCGTATGACAGCAGACCATTAATGGCGCGCGGTGACTGACCACACCAGGGGCCATTACACCAGAACACCACTTCCCTGGCGCCGGAAAAATCCCAGCTATCGGTTTTCTGATCTGCACCAAACAGGCCCAGCGATGCCATCAGCTTCTCAAAACTGCGAGTCAGCCAGCTCACTTCACCGCGATACACACCACCCAGCTGCTGCAACACCTTGACGGTTTCAGGCGCATCTGCTTCACCGACAAAACCGCTAAACGGAATATTCACAGAGCCCGGGATAGTACCTTTCTGATACCAGGAAGGCGATCTTGTATCGACAATCATGCCGTTACCGTCTTCAAGCTCACGCTCCATAAAGCGAAAAATTTCGGCCTCACCAACTGTAGCGACACCCGGCGCAACCTGCATCGGCTGAATGCAGAAAGGCGGACATTTGCGAGACGTCCTGGCAAAACCGTCCTGCAGTGTGTTGGCAGTATCCTGGATACGCTGAATACGCACCTGCTCACCGTTGTGATCAACTTCCAGGTAAGCCAGGTAGTCGGTAAGTTTTACATCCAGTGCCACTACGCTGGAATTCAACAGGAACCCGGCTGATGCAAGCAATGCGAGCATGGGTAATTTGGTGATAAAACGTTTCATATTAAAATCCCTCTATACATATATTCATAACGATGGCAGTTACTGGCCGGAAGACAACAAGCGTACAATTTCCTCAGCTACTGAAGATGTACGGTTAGCATTTTGGTAAAACTTGCAGACGCTTCTGCGTTTGCTTTCGGATAAGCTGATATACAGAAAATGACTACCGGCATAGCTGCTATCCAGTGCTTCCTCAAACTTTTGAAGCTCAGGCCGCCGGCAATAACCTTGCCAGCCCTTGCAGGTCTGGCTTTCTTGAGCGGGGAACTGACTGTCGCGGCAAGCGGCTGGCTTGCAGCACTGACATCAGCAGCCTCCACCTCCAGTGCACTGAGGCAGTCATCGGCTACAGATTGCAGTACCGGGCAACACGCTGACAGGGTCACACCCGTCAGCAGTAGTTCCGGGCTCAATGACTTGATTTTTAACTGAAACATAGTATTTCTCGTGCGTTCGCAGATTCGTTGTCTCCAGAAGTAACGCAAAACACCCCGGCACACCTGCCGTCTTCCCGGTGTTTCATGCCCTATGAGCATTCATCGGCGTTTTCAACCATGCGCTTTAACCACTGTCCTGTAGCAAAAATCCGACACCCAAAACAGCTTTCGACGCCTAGCCGTCGCGGCCTGCAACAGCTACCTTTTCCGAAACACACGAGGAACAGCTGCAGCACCAGCATATCCTTTTTTTATCATATTAATCAGTCACTAATGAACACGGAAAGCGCCATGCATTGTTACAGAATTACTATTTTTACCGCGCTATTTGCACTACAAGTCAACTGCGCCGATGCCAGATCTATTTATCGCTGGACAGACCGGCAGGGGCAGGTTCATTTCAGTGACCATGCACCGGGTAGTGAATTCACAGCAGATGAACTACGGCAGCCGGATGCAGCGCGCAACAGCAGTGGTGGTCTGCGGGCGACGGAAACAGAATTACTGCAACACATACAACAACGCGCAATACAGCAAAAACAGCTGGCACAGTCCAGGAGACTCAAGGCCAGCCGCGAGCAAGCCGAACACCTGAAACCCTGCATTGCCAACAGGGAAAAACTCCAGGCTTCCAGGGGACATGGCAACTACAAGCAATATTCAAGGTATTTACGTAACCATTGCTGGTAACAGGTAAGATACAGCGACCATCAAAAACAGTTCCGACAACACGTGCAAATACATACCACTCATGAAGACCACCGAATTGCATGGCTAACAGCACTGGCAATCAGTATTCACGTACTGGAAAGCGCGATACCTTCACCTCTGCCGGGTTTTAAACCGGGACTTGCCAACGTCATTACCATAGCTGTATTGACACAATTCGGCTGGCGCAGCGCTGCATGGGTAAGCTTCCTGCGCGTCATCTGCGGCAGTTTGTTGCTCGGTACCTTCCTTTCACCGACATTTATTCTCAGCCTTGGCGGGGCTGTATTCAGCATGACGGCACTGTGGTTCTCCAGTCACCTGCCCGGCAAGGGATTCAGCGCCATCGGCTACGGCATACTGGCCGCGCTGGCGCACATGACCGGACAGTTCACGCTGGCATGGCTGCTGTTTATACCGAACGATGCAGTCTGGCGGCTGTTCCCGATACTGTTAACGGCGGCACTATTGTTTGGTATCGTCAGCGGTATAATTGCACGCGCAATGTGTAACGAAGAGATCTTATGCTGAATACAGACGCGCCGTTCCTGGAACCATCGCCGGTCACGGCAACCGACAGAATGGCCATGACGCTGTTCTTTGCCATTGCCCTGCACGCCATTATCATCCTGGGTATCACCTTCGGGCAGTTTGACAACGCGCCGCCCGAGAACATCCTGCCGACACTCGATATAACGGTCTCCAATCGCAGCACGCCGGCACCGGATGAAGCCGATTACCTCGCGCAAACCAGCCAGGACGGTGGCGGCAACACCACAGAAAAAATCCAGCCTACTCAGGCAATTCAAGAACAGGCACCCGCTGTCACACCACAGCAGCCGACAGAGTCACCGGCGCAGGTCGTCTCTGCCAGTGTTGCAACCAAAAAAGTACACCAGGAAAAAACCGAAACACCCGAGACCGAAAAGCCGGAAGTTACGGCTACCGAGCTGATCGAACGCAGCATGGAGATGGTCAACCTGAATGAACAGCTCAACGAATCGATGCAGGCCTACGCCCACAGGCCACGTCATATCTACGTTTCTGCACGCACCCAGGAATACAAGTACGCCAATTACATGAGTGAATGGGTCAAAAAAGTCGAGCGGGTAGGCAACCTGAATTATCCTGACGAGGCACGCCGTGCCGGCCTGACCGGTAAACTCATCATGGATGTCACCATGAACGCCGATGGCACAGTCCGCAATATCAGTATCATGCGCGCATCAGGACACAAGGTAATTGATGAAGCCGCCAAACGCATTGTCAACCTGGCGGCACCGTTCCCGCCGTTTCCCGAAGACATCCGCAAAGATGCTGACATCATGCATATCACGCGCACCTGGGAATTTTCCACCAGCAACCAGCTCAAGAGTCGCTAGCCCGCAGTTCTCACGGGGTGGCAAGGGGGTCGCGTAAGAATTACCGGCCAGTTATACCCATAAAGAGACTTGAAGGCCGCAGTGTCCTACCCGATACTACAGGTATGAGCAACACGCCTTCCCTTAATAATCATTTCCTTATTGCCATGCCGGCACTGGATGATCCCAATTTTCACCATACGACCACCTACATCTGTGAACATGATGAAAATGGTGCACTGGGGGTCGTCATCAACCGGCCGCTGGAGATGCAACTCGGTGAAATACTGCAACATATGGATATCGAGGCCTGTAATGAGGAAATCTCCTCACGCCTGGTCTACATGGGCGGTCCGGTACAAAATGACCGGGGCTTCGTACTGCATGAGCCTGCCGGTGACTGGGAAGCAACACTCAAGGTGACTGACACCATCGGCATTACCTCATCACGCGATATTCTGCAGGCCATCGCAGCAGGCAAGGGGCCGAAAAACTCCATTGTGACCCTTGGTTATGCCGGCTGGGGCGCCGGACAGCTGGAAAGCGAACTGGCCGCCAATACCTGGTTGAGCGGACCGGCCAGCTCAAAGATAGTGTTTGACACCCCCAGCGAGCAACGCTGGCGGGCCGCAGCAGCGCTACTGGGCATTGATCTGAACCTGTTATCCAGTGATACAGGACATGCCTGATGCGTCCTGAGCTTATGCCTGCCGCTCGCACAGGGCATACAGTATAATCTTGCAAACGCTGCTTGGATTCGACTATGGCAAACAACGTATCGGGGTCGCCGTAGGACAAAGCATTACCGGCACAGCGACAGCATTATGTACACTGAACGCACATAACCGGCAACCCGACTGGGACAGGATCTCGGAATTAATCAACGACTGGCGACCCGACGCACTGGTTGTCGGTCTGCCGCTGCATGCAGACGGCAGTGATTCAAAAATCACCACGGCGGCGCGCAGGTTTGCCCGGCAACTCGAAGGACGCTGCCGGCTACCGGTACATACAATGGACGAAAGACTGAGCTCACACGCAGCAGAACAGCTGCAACGCCAGGATAAAACCGCAGCCAAAACGGGCACCGATGCAATCGCGGCAATGATTATCCT
>JAOUCV010000097.1 GCA_029859555.1 Gammaproteobacteria bacterium | reverse complement strand
CGCCTGATAGCTGTTTCCAAGTACATGCCCGCCCGCTACCTGCAGTGGGCATTGTCTGCCGGGCAGCACCGTTTTGGAGAGAACACCGTACAGGAGGCGCTTTCAAAACAGGAGCAGATAAAAAATTCTGATATTGAATGGCATTTTATCGGACACCTGCAAAGCAACAAGGCAAAAATGATAGCAGGAAATATTGACTGGCTGCATACACTTGACAGTGTCAAGCTCGCCACACGACTCTCCACAAGCGCACTCAATAGCTCACATCGCCTGAATGTCCTGCTACAAGTCAACATCGCCGACGACCCGGATAAATTTGGCCTGCCTGCAGCCGCCCTGCCGCAGTTTATCGAAGATATCCTGAAAGCCGATCTTGCCGGCATCCAGCTACGTGGCTTGATGACCATTGGCCGGCGCGAGGCCACACCGGCTGAACGGCAGGCCGATTTTGCCGCCCTCCGTGATCTGCGTGATGATTGCATCAGGCGCTTTGAATTGCCCCGCTTCAACGAATTATCCATGGGCATGAGTGGAGATTTCGAGGCAGCCATTAGTGAAGGTTCCACCATGGTCCGGGTAGGCAGCGCGCTGTTCGGCCCACGACCTACAGCTGCCGCCATATCCTCAGACATTTAATGAGAAACAAACTCTATCTGTATGTAATTTATAGTATTCTATCAACAAGGCACATAAAAGACTGGGCACATACATAGTCACAAGGCAGCCAAATCCAGTACAATGCGGCGGCATCTAACCGGCCCTGCCCGGCATCAGGAAGACGAGGATTAAACATGGTAACGCTGGACGAAACAGGTACTTTGTGGGCCATTGGCATACTGGGACTGCTGCTGGGTATCGGGCTGGGCAGCATCATCACCTATGCCCTGGTATCGCGTAACAGCCGCACCCACAAACTACAGCGTGAACTGAACCAGCTTGCCGAACGATTTACCGACTACCGCGATCAGGTTGGCCAGCACTTCATGCATACCTCGGACCTGGTAAAAGAAATGACACGCAGTTACCGCGCAGTCTATGAACACCTTGCCAGCGGCGCCCACCACCTGTGCGCCGAGGATCCCGCCGCTCCAACACTGTCACATCAAAATACGGAACAACTGGCAGCAAACAATAGCGGGGAAGTCGATGCAAACGGTGCGGACTATGACGAACTTGAAGAACTTACCAGTCTCCGCAAAGACATCGACGCCATGATAGGTGAAGCGCCACGCTTCTCCGAGGTCGACGTCAAGGTCAAGGCCGACAAGGACACATCGGTACAGCACTAGGCACCCTTTGCCAAGAAAAGTCCCGCCGCCTGTATCCTGAAAAATTCCGGCGCAGCCTGGTCCACGGGGACTGACACCTGCACTGGCGCCGGCTGCTGCCCGGCATGGATTAATCCAGATACAGCAGCGAAACAGCCGCAATAGACCTTAGCCTGCAAGTTTTTTCAGACTTGCTTCCAGTTGGTCATCAACGCTTTCCACCAGGCTCCTCAGTGTTTGCTCTCCCAGCGCCGCAATGCGCGATGAATCCATCCCGGCCATCACCGTATCGACCGCCTTCAGCGGTGTCAGGTGTTGCAACGAGACAACCTGATTTTCCTGTGCAGTCCGAACATCGGTAATGACATCAACCAGACGGATAGTCTCGATATCATGCAGTGGCAAGTACACCAGCGCATCATCCCTGACAACCTCGATCAGATACCCGTCATCCACCAGCATGCGCATAACACGGTGTAGCGGCTCACCGGGCAAGTCAAGATATTCAATAAGCTGGTCCAGACTCCAGGCAGGCTTGTTATGAAAATGGTTATAGCCAACCAGGTACATAAGCTGCAATGCCAGTTGCTCGCGAATACGGTTACTGAGCATAACCGGCTCGCGATGCAGCGTCATGTAACGCGGGTGCTGCACGAAGTATGCGATCTGGGAACCAACCAGCAGAATCAACCAGCTGAGATACATCCAGATCAGCAACAAAATCATGATCGCGAAGCTGGAATAAATAGCTGCATATTTCGATGATGAGGCGATGAACGCAGCAAAACCCCAGCCGGTAATCTTCCATATTACTCCGGCAATCACGCCACCGATCAGCGCAGCCTTGAACTGCACCCGGGTATTCGGAATAAAGATATAGATAAGCGTGAATGCCAGGCACACCAGAACGTACGGTACCAGCTTGCTGCCAAACAACATCAGCGTACCGAACGGTTCAATAGCAGCAAGACGCTGGGCAACATCCATATTCAGAACGGTTGCCGTAAAACCGACCGCACTGAATATCAGCACCGGGCCAATCAGGATAACGCTGAGGTAATTACTGAAACGCTGCGACAACGCACGCAGACTGTCTATTTGCCAGACAAAATTAAAGGCTGCCTCAATCTTTTGCAGCAGTGCAATCACCGTGTAAATCAGCAGGGCAAAACCAATCGAACCCAGCACGCCTACTCGAACATTCTCGACAAAGCTGACAATCTTGTCGGTAATTTCCACACCACTCGGACCCAGCGGCGTCAATAGATTATAGAGTAGTACCTCGATCTTGTTGTGAACACCAAAACCCTTGAGCACCGAGAAACTCACTGCCAGCAACGGCACAATCGACAACAAGGTTGTATAAACAAGGCTCATTGCCCGCAGATTCAGCTGACCACCCATCAACTCCCTGAGCAGCATGTGCAATACCCGCAGCACGAACACCAGCAGCTTCCGCAGCCCGGCCAGATCCCGCAGATCGTCATCCCAGACATATGCGTTCAGACGCCCCAGTAATCGCCGTATACCGAAAATCATACTGTTAATCCATTGACCATCGTGTGAACCTTGATACAGACAGGGCATCGGCACCCGTTAAAACGCCTGAATTCAGGCGTCTGCCTCTCCGTTTTGCGAGCATCATATCACCATCACCCGGTCACTACCCGACCACTCGAAAAGCCGCATAGTAACTGCATATCCGGATACCGGGAAGCTTGTTCCAAGCTCGTCAGCATGGTTAAAGATCAGCCCGTTTATGCCGATAGGACAGCAAGAATCATTACACCGGGACAGACGCAGCAATGAGCGAAGAATCAGGCAAGAAGCAGCGGTTATTGATAGTAGACGACTCAAAGGTTATCCGGGTAACAGCTCGCAAGATCCTGCAAGACCACTTTGAGACGGTTGAAGCCGTTGATGGCGAGAATGCCTGGGAATTCCTCAGCAACGAAGAACCTTTCTCACTGGTCGTTTCTGACCTCACCATGCCGGAACTGGATGGTTTCGGCCTGCTGGAACGCATCAGAAGCTCTCACATCCCGCATATCCAGAATATCCCGGTCATTGTCATCACCGGCTCCAATGATTCCGAGGTAGTAAAAGAACGCGCCACCAGCGCAGGGGCGACTGATTTTATCGGCAAACCGTTTGACTCGGTCGACTTGCTGGCACGTACACAGGCACTGGCTTCCGCCCATGCCACAACAACAACATTGAAAGAAGAAAACATCACACTGGAAGATCAGCTGACAACGGATCCGTTAACCGCGCTTGCCAACGAGTCGGCCTTCATGGGTCAGGGCTACCAGCAGCTTTCCTATGCGGTTCGTCACAAATCCAGCCTCGCAATATTTCGTGTTGAAATTGATGACTTCGGCGATCTGTTCAAACAGCATGGCGAGTCCGCTTCTGAATCTATGATCAAGGCCGTTGCGACCGTACTGCAGTCCGGCATCCGGCATGAAGACATGGCTGCCCGTACCGGTACAGCACGCTTCTCCCTGCTGCTACCCGGGATGAACAAGGCCGGCATCCACAATCTTGCCGACCGCATCAACCGTGACATCAGTGCACGCATTCTGAAACAGGGTGAAACAAGAATCAGTTTTACCGTCAGCATCGGTGTTGCCGCGCCTGATATTATGCGCGATACACGTTTTGAAGAATTACTTTCCATTGCAGACAGCCGGCTGGTCCATGCAACCTCCAGCGGTGGTAACCAGATCATCTACGAAGATTCTGAAAAACAGCCCCCGATACTGCAGGATGCGGCTGAAATAACAGCACCGGCAGAACCGGCGCCACTGGTACTTGAAGAAGTCACTGCCAGCACACCTGAACCCGTAGAAACTGCAGTGGCAGCAGAATCCGAACTGACACTTGAAGACATCGAAACCATTGAGACTGAAGAAATCACGCTGTCCGATGATGTGCTACCCTCTATCGAGAGTCGCAGTACCGTAGACCCTGATAGCCAACCTGCAAAATTTTCGGGACCGGTCTCCGAATCGGTCAGCGACGAGACCCATGGGCCAGCAGTATTCACCAGCAGCGAACCGCCCAGCGAACCGGCCAATGAACCTGCCGGTGTGCCGGCAAGTACAGCTGAAACCGGCAGTAGCGCAGAAAGTACCGACCATTTCATCAGTGAAACGATTGTTGTTGGTATACCAGGCAATGACTTCTTGCCCTATGAATACAAAACAGAAACCGCACAACCACCGGGTACAACAGAAGAATCCGATACTGCTGTCAGTGATGCGGTGCAAACCGCAACCAATGATGCAGACTCCTTCGCCGTTGATGAAACAGATCCAGGAGAACGTCCAGGCTTTTTCCGGCGTTTACTCTCCGGAATTGGTTCGATATTCCGACGCTCCTGACTTCCCCTGATGCAGCAGTAACCCAGTAACACATGGCCGGTTATCCGGCCATGTGTTTATCCGCCTGCTGAATATCAATATAATCAGTTTGTAACATCCGTTAAAATATTCCGCTTCATGCAGGAGCCTGACATGCCGTCCTTTGATATTGTTTCAGAAGTAGACCAGCACGAAGTTGCCAATGCCGTTGATCAAACCAGCCGTGAAGTTGCTACACGCTTTGATTTCAAGGGTACCGACACCCGTATTGAGCACAAGGACGCCGCGATAACCATACATGCGGAGAATGAATTCCAGATCAAGCAAGTAGTCGACATACTGCACCAGAAAATGGCCAAACGCGGTATTGATATTGCTGCACTCTCACAAGGAAAAATTGAAACTACCATCAACAAGTCCATGCTCATAATCACCGTGCAACAGGGCATTGACCAGGACGCTGCAAGGAAGCTGGTAAAGGACATCAAGGCATCAAAAATCAAGGTCCAGAGCAGTATCCAGGGCGACCGCGTGCGCGTATCCGGCAAGAACAGAGATGATTTACAGAATATAATCAAAAGCTTGGACGACTTCGAAGTGAAGCTGCCGTTGCAAACCATTAATTTCCGGGACTAAATCGAACAAACACCGGCATCCTGCAGCGGAAAAACCGGCTTCCCGGGGCGTATTATTAGCCGCCCGATACAGAAGCCTGTGTATAGAATATTCCCAAAGTAGATTAGAATACCGCAGTTAACCCAGACAGGACTCCAATCCACACGATGACAAATTCAACCCAGGCTGACCAAGACACTGCCCCGGAAAGAAAAAGCAGTTACTCATACGATGAACTGATTGAATGCAGTAATGCGAAAATGTTCGGCCCCGGCAATGCCCAGCTGCCATTACCGCCGATGTTGATGTGTGACCGGATTACCCACATCAGCAGTGATGGCGGCGCCCATGGCAAGGGACACATCATCGCCGAGCTGGACGTCAAGCCGGATCTGTGGTTTTTTGGTTGCCATTTCATCGGTGACCCGGTCATGCCGGGCTGTCTCGGACTGGATGCCATGTGGCAGCTGGTCGGTTTTTACCTCGGCTGGGCAGGCAGTCCCGGACGTGGTCGCGCACTGGGCTCGGGAGAAGTCAAGTTCACCGGTCAGGTAACCCCTGAAAATAAACTCATTACCTACCGCATTGACATGAAACGTGTCATCCAGCGCAAACTCAACATGGGTATTGCTGATGGCATCATGGAGGTTGACGGTCGTGAAATCTATCATGCCTCCGCTTTGCGGGTAGGCCTGTTTACCACTACATCAAATTTCTAGGAATATCATTATGCGTCGTGTCGTCGTTACCGGACTCGGTATTGTCTCCAGCCTCGGAAACAACCTGCAGCAAGTAAGCAACTCCCTGAAAGAAGGGAAATCCGGCATTGAATATGTACCGGAATACAAGGAACTCGGTTTTCGCAGCCACGTGGCCGGCACCGTCAACATTGATACTGAAGCACTGATTGACCGCAAGCTGCGTAGATTCATGGGCAACAGTGCTGCCTATAACTATATCGCCATGCAGGAGGCCGTCGACAACTCGGGGCTTGCCGATGACATGATCTCCAATGTTCGCACCGGCCTGATTGCCGGTTCTGGAGGCGCATCAACAGAGAATGTCACGCTCGCCGTTGACCTGTTGCGCAAGAAAGGACTACGCCGTGTCGGTCCGTACATGGTGCCACGCACCATGTCGAGCACCAACTCCGCCTGCCTGGCCACACCGTTCAAGATCCATGGCGTGAACTACTCTATCAGTTCGGCCTGCTCCACCAGTGCACACTGCATCGGCAATGGCTACGAACTGATCCAGTTCGGCAAGCAGGACATCGTCTTCGCCGGCGGTGGCGAGGAACTGCACTGGTCACTGTCATTGATGTTCGATGCCATGGGCGCACTTTCATCCAAATACAACGAAGCTCCGGAAACGGCATCGCGCCCCTACGATTCGACCCGCGACGGCTTCGTCATCGCCGGCGGAGGCGGTATGCTGGTACTGGAAGAACTCGAGCATGCCAGGGCCCGCGGAGCGACCATCCATGCAGAAATCGTCGGTTACGGTGCCACGTCTGATGGCTATGACATGGTGCAACCCTCCGGTGAAGGCGCGGCGCGCTGCATGCAGCAGGCAATGTCCACGGTCGATGAACCGATTGATTACATCAATGCGCATGGCACCAGCACACCGGTAGGTGACATGCGCGAGCTGGAAGCAGTAAAAACGGTCTTCGGAGACAACATTCCCAAGATCAATTCCACCAAATCACTATCCGGGCATTCGCTCGGGGCGGCCGGTGTGCATGAAGCGATTTACTCACTGTTGATGATGCAGGGAGATTTCCTGAGCGCCTCTGCCAACATTAATGAACTGGATCCGGCCGGTGAGGGTTTTCCGATCATTCGTGAGCGCATCGACAATGCCGGTACCAACATCATGATGTCCAACAGCTTCGGCTTCGGCGGCACCAATGCCACACTGATATTCAAACGCTGGCAGGACGGCTGACAAGCAACAGCCTGCCTGCTATTCCAGCAGGCGGGGGCTACGCGAGGCACGCCAGCGCTGAAAAGACGGATACTCTTGATAGGCACCTGAAAGAATATAATCAAGTACGTTGCGCAGACGATAAAATTGCACCACGGAGTCAACGCGCATAATCTCACGGCCATCTTGATCAAAAAATATCAGCGTTGGTGTATAAAAAAGTCCCAGTTTTTCTCCCCACTGCCTTGCAGTCAAACGTTCACCGGACGGCGTCACTACCGGTGTATCCGCCCAAAATGAGAGCTGGATGTTTTCCAG
>JAOUCV010000438.1 GCA_029859555.1 Gammaproteobacteria bacterium | reverse complement strand
ATAGTACTGAATGCGCTGCACCAGATCTTTGGGTGATTCATGCTGCCCCAGCACAACCGCGATACCTTCACCGTTATCCGCAATGCGTTTCATGGCATCGCGTAACGGCCAGCCGATGTCATCCATTTGTGCACCGAACAGATCACTCAGAGAGTTCTGCACATGCACGCGCACCAGTGTTGGCTCCTCCGCGGACACATCACCCATTACCAGCGCCAGGTGCAGTCCCTTGTTAACAATATCCTGGTAAGCATAGAGGCGAAATTCTCCGTACTCGGTGGGAAGATCACATTCCGCAACGCGCTCGACACTTTTTTCGTTGGCAATTCGGTAATGAATCAGATCGGCAATGGTCCCGACCTTGAGACCATGTTCTTCAGCAAATTTTTCCAGGTCGGGCCGGCGTGCCATGGTGCCGTCTTCATTGAGGATCTCAACAATCACCGAGGCCGGCTCTACACCCGCCAGCCGGGCAAGATCACAACCCGCCTCAGTATGGCCGGCGCGCGTCAAGACGCCACCCGGACGCGCCATGAGCGGAAAGATATGCCCTGGCTGGACCAGATCCTGTGGCCGGGCATCTGGCTGTACTGCAGTACGCACCGTATGCGCACGATCATAGGCGGAGATACCTGTGGTAACACCCTCGGCCGCCTCTATTGACAGTGTGAAGTTGGTGGAGTGCTGATCCTGATTTTCAATAACCATCAATGGTAACGACAACTGACGACAGCGGTCGTGCGTCAGTGTCAGGCAAATAAGACCACGACCATGGGTAGCCATGAAGTTGATATCTTCCGGCCGCACCAGCGACGCGGCCATGATCAGGTCGCCCTCATTCTCGCGGTCCTCGTCATCCATGATAATGACCATCTTGCCATTACGGATATCGTCAATAATCTCTTCGATACTATTCAGTTCCATTATTCTAATCCGCGGCGCCGGCAAAGCCGCAACGCTGTAGCAGTTGTCTGGTTACGCCACCCGAACCCGTTTGGGCGGCCTTGTCGCCAAGCAGCAGGCGCTCGAGATACCTGGCGATTATATCGACTTCCAGGTTAAAGGTACGGCCCGGCTGATACTCGCCCATGCTGGTCTCCGCCAGCGTATGCGGCACGATATTAAGCTCAAATACGGCGCCGTTGACCGCGTTCACCGTGAGGCTGATTCCATCCACACATACCGAACCCTTGGCCGCAATATATTTCGCCAGCTCATCCGGCGCGCGCATACTGAAGCGCACCGAACGGCCATCATCGCGCCGCGCCAGCACTTCACCGATACCATCAACATGACCGCTCACCAGGTGCCCCCCCAGCGGGGTCGAAGGTGTCAACGCTTTTTCCAGGTTAACGCCGTCACCGACCTTGAGGCCGCCGATACCGGTACAGCCCAGTGTTTCACCCGATACATCCGCCCAGAAACCATCACCCGGCAGTTCGACAACCGTCAGACAGACACCACTGGTGGCAATGCTATCGCCGATTTGTACGTCAGCAAGATCGAGCTTACCGGTACGCACCCGCAACCGCAGGTCTTCACCCTTCGGCTCCAGCGCAGCTACCTCGCCCACAGACTGTATTATTCCGGTAAACATCTTATGACTTCGGTCTCGCAGTTATGCGCCAATCATTCCCCACCGGCCGGACATCCAGCCATTCGAGTTCAATACGGTCGCGCATTTTTTCCAGCCCCGGAAGACTAAACAAGCCTCGTCCGGTATCACCCATGAGGTGCGGCGCGAGATACAACACCAGTTCGTCCACCAGTCCTGCAGCCATAAATGCACCTGCCAGGGTCGGGCCGCATTCCAGTAGCACCTCGTTGATCTCCCGCTGTGCCAGGTACTTGAGCACAGCCGCTGGAGACAGCCGCTCATCTTGCACGGCAATCGCTTCAACAGATGCGCCGGCTTGCTGCAAAACCGATCGCGCTTTTACGTCTGCATTACCGGTAAGCACCAGTGTCTCACCCGGCAGCGACAACATTTTCATCGTAGCCGGCGTACGCAGCTGCGTGTCCAGCACTACACGCAACGGCTGTCGCACCGGCTCAACACCATTCAGGTCTGAAGCTTCCAGGCGCACATTCATGGAGGGATCATCTGCCAGTACTGTTCCAATACCGGTGACTATCGCCGAACTGCGCGCCCGCAGACGCTGCACATCGCGACGTGCCGCATCACCCGTAATCCACTGGCTTTCACCCGAGGCCATGGCGGTGCGCCCATCCAGACTG
>JAOUCV010000437.1 GCA_029859555.1 Gammaproteobacteria bacterium | reverse complement strand
TTAAACAGCGGTAATAGCTCGCGATCCCCCGGACCATAAACAGCCGGAGGTCTTAAAGCCAGCCAGGACAGACCGGTTGCGCACTCCGCCAACAGTTGTTCACTGCGATACTTGCTTTGTGCGTAATATGACAGCTCCGGCTCTCTGGCAGCTAGCGACGACAGGTAGAACAGACGCATGGAATCTTCAGCAGCTGTCACTGCATTCAGAAGATTTTTAACACCTTCAACATTAACCCGGTCAAAGTCACTCTGGCGCGCGCCTCTCACAACACCGGCGCAATGAATAACTGCCCCGGTTCCGGCCACCAGTGCAGTGAGCGCCTGCCGGTCGTGCAGATCACCCTGCACCACTTCTTCCACGCAAGCAGCAAGGCCGTTTATACGCTGCGGAGAACGGGCCAGAATACGGATACCAAAACCGGCTGTATGCAATACACGGCAAATGGTTTGGCCGATAAAACCGGTCGCACCCGTGATCGCAATCAGCCTGGACATGAATACACAACACCCATCAGGAGGTTACAGGACAAAAAATAACCGGCCTAGGCCGGTTATTTTGATAACACTGAAATAAAGCGCCAGCAACTAACCTTGCTTAAGCTCCAGTTCGCCACTCATTTCCTCGGCAAGCTTGGCCAGGTCATGAGACTCTATAAAGTTCTGACGTGCCTTGGAACGCGACAGTTTGCCGGACGAGGTACGCGGCAGAGTATGCAACGGCACCAGCTCCACAAATACATCAATACCAAGCTCCAGACGTACAAGCCGGTTGAGACGATCGACCAGGCTGGCCCGCTTGTTGGCATCTGCTTCACGACACTGTACAACAAGCACACAGATCTCTTCGTTTTCCGGACCAGGCACCGAAAATGCCAGCGCATCACCCATACGTACTTCAGGCTGATGCTCGGCCAGGTACTCGAGATCCTGTGGCCAGATGTTACGACCGTTGATAATGATCAGATCTTTCTTGCGGCCCGTAATAATCAGGCTACCGTCGACCTGGTAACCAATATCACCCGTATTCAGCCAGCCATCTTCAGACAGGCAGGCTGCCGACTCTTCCGGCGCATTGAAATAGCCGGACATAACACTGTCACCACGCACGTGGATGGTACCGCTGTGACGATCCGATAATACTTCACCGGCATCATTGCGTATTTCCACTTCGTATTCAGGCAGCGGCTTGCCACACTCGACAAAACAGCGGGCGCGGCCCGGGTTTTCAGACAAGTGTATCGGCAATGCTTCCTGATGATCGGAATGATAGTCGCCATCAACGCAGTCGGTGGTATGACCTTCAAACAGCGGTGAGAAACTGATCGCCAGCGAACATTCGGCCATGCCATAGCAAGCCAGAAAGGCTTTCTCGCTAAACCCGGCCGGTGCCAGCGCCTCGGCAAAACGCGTCAGCGTTTCCGAGCGGATCATCTCCGCCCCTACACCGGCAACACGCCAGTGACTCAGGTCGTATTTGCTCGCCTCACCCGGACGCAAACGGCGCGTGCACAGCTCGTAACCAAATGGCGGACTGAAGGAAATCGTCGCCTTCGTCTTGCTCATCAGGTTCAACCACTGTCGCGGTCGCATGGCGAATTCACGGGTATCAAGGTAATCGACCGAAACCTGTGCAGCCACGGGTACCAGGACCAGGCCTACAAGCCCCATATCATGATAGAAAGGCAACCAGGACAAGCAACGATCCTGCGGACCAATCTTCACGCCATGGCAGATGATGCCGGCAAGGTTGCTCATCACCGCGCGCTGTTCAATCACTACACCGCGAGGGAATTTGGTACTACCTGATGTGTACTGGATATAAGCGATATCAGCTGCTACCACCGACTCAAACTCGATCTCGGCTTCGGGCAACGCATCAAACAGCTCCGGCGCACCAACCAGCTTGAGACCCAGACCTTCGCCGGCTTCTTCGAGGAAAGATGCGTAGCCGCTCGGCGCCATTGCCACTGAAGCCTTGCTGCTTTCCAGCAAGCCACGCAGCTGTGTCACATAGACGGTGTGCCCGCCAAGGTTAACCGACGCTGGCAGGGAAACAGGGACAAGCCCTGAATACTGGCATGCAAAAAAGAACCGCAGGAAGTGTGGATTGGTTTCTGCCACAAGCGCGACGCGATCGCCCTTAACAAGCCCCATACCCAGGAGCTTGCGAGCAAGCACGCGCGCTTCTTTGCGCAACTCAGCATATGGCAGGCTGGCATACAGTTCGCCAGATCGGA
>JAOUCV010000436.1 GCA_029859555.1 Gammaproteobacteria bacterium | reverse complement strand
ATGCAAGCGGGAGTAAGTGTGGGGTGCCTCTTGCTACCAGGTTATTGATGGTTGAGGAAAACGAACCCAGCAATATGTTCAGCCCGGTACGTTCTGACAACGGCTGATTTTAAATATTGAATAAATTCTGTTACCCAATACCCGCAAGCACAGCGCCTTGATTCGTATGGGGTGGTCAGGGCAGTATTAATGCTAAAGTATCGTAGATGTAGTGCTACCATGCAGACACGCTTCACGGATATACAGAAATGCCAAACCAGAAAAGACATATTGCGTTTATCTATACGGAGGAGAGCATCGGCAATCTGGAGCCGGTGTCGGAGCATTCACCTGATGTAATTATTCAGTCATCATTGCTTGATGATTTTCTGCAGAACCCGGATACATTAACTCGCAATGTAGATCATATTGTTGTGTCCGCACCGATGGCCGGACTCAAATCGGTCATCAGGATTGCCATTGAGCACGACCTGAGCATCGGCATACTGCCACTAAAGTCACAAAAGACCCTTTCCAGATATTTCCGGCTGCCTGACGATCCTGCTGATCAGATCGAACTGGCATTGCAGGAGAAGGGTCAGACGCGGGACCTTATTCTGTGTAATGGCGAGCTGGTGTTGTTCAAGGCTGTTATTGGTCGTATCCCTGTTATCGACTTGCCTGACAACCTTGGCCCCTGGAAAACGCTGCAAAATGTGCTGGCCAGGTTTCGTGGCATCCGTTTGCTGGGCTTTACATTTGTTACGGAAAGCGGCAGGAAAGTAGAAACGGCTGCTGCCGGTTGTATGATCGTCCAGCATACTGCGGGCAGCCTGGCCTCCAGGCTGATCGCCAATGATGGCAGTTCCCACGATGCCATGATCTCCCTGGTCATCGCTGCACCGCTATCAGTGCTTGACTATTTCCGGTTTCTTTTCCAGGTGCTGAAGCGTGATCTTGCACCGGGCAAGATACCCAGCGCCATCGGATATATCAAATCTTCCCGGGTGGTCATAGAGTCCGAAGAGTCTTTGGGGGTCGATATCGACGGTGAAGAAATCACCAGGACGCCGGTTGAATGTGAGGTCAGGCCCGGTGCGCTCCGTGTCAATACCGGCCCGAAAGCCGAAACCAGGCGGGGCCATCTGGGTGATGAGAAAGAATACTTCAACATCAAGCATCTTCCGATTGATAATGAACTGACCAAAGCGAAGAAAAAAGCCATCCCGTTCTTTCCCTATGCCTCGGAGGAGCGTTTCAAGGACCTGTTTGTAGCGTTACGTGATGATGCGCGCATGAGTAGTGCCTACGTGATGCTCATGCTTCTAAGTACGCTTCTGGCAACTATCGGTCTCTACCAAAACAGCACTGCCGTGGTGATCGGTGCGATGCTGCTTGCGCCCCTGATGTCACCGATTATTTCTTTTGCGATGGGCATGTTGCGGCAGGACCAGGGTCTTTACCAACATTCGGCAGTCAAGATCATGGTCGGCATCGCGCTGGCGCTTGGTTCGGCCGCACTGGTCACCATGCTGTTTCCGCACAAGCCGGTCACAAACGAAATGCTCGGCCGGCTCAGTCCCAGCCTGCTGGATCTCGGTGTGGCCATATTCGCTGGTATCGCCGGTGCCTATACCAAGTCATACAAGGAGATCCTGCAAAGCCTTGCCGGCGTTGCCATTGCGGTTGCCCTGGTGCCACCACTGGCGGTTGCCGGCATCGGTCTTGGCCGTGGTGATCCGTACTTTTTCGGACAGGCCTTCCTGCTGTTTTCGACCAACCTGGTCGGTATTATTGTTTTTGCCGCGCTTACCTTCTGGATGCTGGGCTATTCTGCCGCGATCAAGGGCAAACGCAGCATGGGATCCGTGGTGCTGGTGCTGGCATTGATTACGGTCCCCCTGTACATCACCTATGAAGACTTCGTTGAAAAAATCCAGTGGGAGCTGAGCTGGCAGAAAGAACGCTTTCTGGTCAACGGGAAATACATTATCGTCAGGAAGGCCGAGGTCCTGCGTCAGCATGACCGGGATATTGTTCTGATGGATATCATGGCCCGCGAGCGGCTCAGCCGTGATGACCTGGATAATTTCAAACAGAAGGTGCAGACCAATTTCTCCAGGAAGCTGGTTATTCGCGCCAATATTATCTATATCCTCTGAGGTCGCTATGTATCGTTTCCTGTCCGCCGTATTAATGATACTTTTTTTCCTGGTATCAGGATGTGACAGTCCTTCTCCGGTTGCGCCTGGCGGCGGCTT
>JAOUCV010000096.1 GCA_029859555.1 Gammaproteobacteria bacterium | reverse complement strand
TTGCTGACCGGACTCTCACCCCGCCCGTGCAGTGGCCCGGTTGGATGTATATCCTGACTCGCCACACGCGACATCAGCTCCGCATCCAGTAACTCTGCGATGAAATAGCTGTGGCTGCCCTGCAACTGCATGGCATCACCCGCAAGCGGCACATCCCAGTTACCTGTATGTACCCGCGCGGAGAGCACCTGGTTAAACAGAAAAGAACGTGCGGCAGACAATGTCAGGCCGCGCTTGTTACGGGGAAGACGCAGCCTGGTATTTTTGAATAACTTGTCTGCAGTATACAAATTACTGCCACCCCTGCCAAAACGCTGCTCGCCAAAATAATTCGGCACGCCCTGGTCGCGGGCTGCTGCAAGACGTTGTTCCAGTGCCGCTTGATCAGCCGCGATTTCACGCAAGGTAATACGGAAACTATTGCCTTTCAGCGTTCCACGTCGCAGCTTGCGCGAGTGACGCTGATGCCGCAGTACCGTTAGCGTAGCGGAATTCATGGCCTGCCAGTCAGGCTCCTCCCTGCCAGGCAGCTGCACCGAAAACCACTGCTCCGTGACAGCACGCCGGTCTTTCATCCCGGCATAACTCACCTGCCGTGGATGCACGCCTGCATGCCTGGATAACTGTTCAGCAACGTGCTGGGTGTTTTCATTCCGCTTGCGTATCCACAGCCAGACATGCTCACCCTCGCCATCCGGCTCCAGCAAGGGTATCTCGGTAACATGGAAATCTTCCGGGTACTGGCGCATGCGAGCACTGGCGGCGGGTTTGCCACCGGCGTAGGCCAGCGAATTTACATGTGATTCGTAAGGGGTTTTTTCAGCTGACATGGTTGCATCAACAATCACTACTGTCTCATCCTGTCCTTCTCCCGGAGGGAAAAGGGATGCTTTTTCCAAGCAGGGTAACAATCAGGAAGCATTCACTCTGTCAGCAACACAACTGCAAAGGCTGCAATACCCTCTTCCCGTCCGGTAAAACCCAGATGCTCGGTGGTCGTTGCCTTGACGTTCACGCGGTCAGCATCTATCTGCAAATCTGCACTGATATGCGCACACATGGCTTGTACATAAGGCGCCAGCCTTGGTGACTGGGCGACAATAGTGATGTCAGCATTGACAACACTTAACTGCCGCGTGCCAAGCTGTTCGACAGTTCTGCGCAATAACACCCGGCTATCGATACCACTGTACGCCGAATCACCAGGCGGAAAGTGTCGCCCGATATCCCCGAGACCGGCCGCACCCAGCAAGGCATCGCACAACGCATGCAGCACCACATCACCGTCGGAGTGCGCTTCCAGACTCCGCTCGGAAGGAATCGTCACGCCTCCCAGCACCAGCGTACCGCCGTTCTGAAAGGCGTGTACATCAACACCCTGCCCGATCCTCATGTCAGCGTCCTTGTCTGCAGATAAAAGGCGGCCAGTTCCAGGTCCGAGGGTACGGTTATTTTTATATTATCGCGCTGTCCCAGCACCATGCGCGGGCGATAACCGGCAAGCTCCATGGCACTTGCCTCGTCGGTAACCAGCAGTTGCCTGTAGATGGCCCGTTGCAAGGCCGATCGCAGCTTGCCTATGCGGAACATCTGTGGCGTATAGGCATGCCACAATCCTTCACGTGCAACCGTGGTCCTGATAGCGTTACCGGCATCCACCTGCTTCATGGTATCTGTAACCGGCACCCCCAGCAGCCCCCCGTCATCCGAGTTCAACAGCGTAGAAATCAGGATACCGATATCGGCCTGGCGCACACACGGTCGCACCGCATCATGTATCAGCACCCAGTCATCCTCATCAGCCCTGCCGGCAAGCTGCTGCAAACCATTCAGTACAGAATGACAACGCTCTGCTCCTCCTGTTGCCTTGACAACATGGTGACCAAAATAACGTGGCTCGATATCGCGCCAGTATTCATCACCCTCGGCCAGCACCACCACCACCCCAGCAAGCTGCCGACAGCCAAGCAAGGCATCAAGCGTGTGCTCCAGTACGGTTTTCTCACCGAGGAGAAGATATTGCTTGGGAATACTTGAAGACATGCGCTGCCCGGCACCGGCAGCCGGGACAATAGCCCAGATTCTCGCTTGTCTGCTATCAGCTTTCACGTCAACCTGCGCCTACTCAACCACCTGATAAAAGGTTTCGCCTTCCTTGACCATGCCAAGATCTTCGCGGGCATGTTCTTCGATGGCATCCAGCCCCTGCCGCAGATCTGCGACCTCGGCCTGCAGTGCCGCATTGCGCTCACGCAATTCGAGGTTCTCCTGACGTTGCATCTCGACTTCCTGGTGCAGTCCCCAGACATCCTGCAAGCTGCCGCCGCCAAACCACAGCTGATACTGTAAATAAACAAGCAGCACGATCAGCAGCAGTAACAGTTTCTTCATAACAGCAACTGTACCACTATCGAAAACACTGCCATCGGCATTCAGTTCCCGGCCAGGTGCCTGAACGCAGCACGCCCCGCGTAACTGGCATTGCTGCCCAGTTCATCCTCAATACGCATCAACTGGTTGTACTTGGCAACCCTGTCAGATCGGGACAGTGAGCCGGTCTTGATCTGGGTTGCCGTTGTTGCTACCGCAATATCGGCAATGGTGACATCCTCGGTCTCACCGGAGCGGTGCGAAATAACCGCACTATAACCGGCCTTGTCGGCCATACTGATTGCATTCAGGGTCTCGGTCAGCGTGCCAATCTGGTTCGGTTTGATGAGAATGGAATTTGCGATATCTTTTTCGATACCTTCATTAAAGATAGTCGTGTTGGTGACAAACAGGTCATCACCCACCAGTTGCACCTTGTCACCGAGGCGCTCGGTCAGCAATTTCCAGCCATCCCAGTCACTTTCATCGAGCCCGTCTTCGATGGTAATGATCGGATACTGCGCCACCCAGTTTTCAAGGTAACCGGTAAATTCAGCTGCAGTAAATTCGCGTCCTTCCGATGCCAGCACATATTTGCCATCGCGATAAAACTCCGAACTGGCTGCATCCAGCCCGAGGAAGATGTCCTTACCGGCGCTGAATCCCGCCTTGTCGATGGCTTCAAGAATCACTTCGATAGCGGCCTCATTGGACGGCAGATCCGGTGCAAAACCACCTTCATCGCCGACCGCCGTATTCATACCGCGGGCATGCAGCACCCTGGCCAGCGCATGAAAAATTTCTGTGCCGTAACGAACCGCCTCGCGCAGACTGCCCGCACCAACCGGCAGAATCATAAACTCCTGCAGATCAACACTGTTATCCGCATGCGCACCACCGTTAATGATATTCATCATAGGTACCGGCATCTGAAAGCTGTCGCCAGCGCCCAGTGAAGTGCCCAGTGACCTGTACAAACCGACACCCTGTTCATTCGCTACCGCATGGGCATTGGCCAGGGAAACCGCGAGTAGCGCATTGGCGCCCAGCCGCCCCTTGTTATCGGTACCATCCAGATCAATCATCAGTTGATCGATATCAGCCTGGGCGCTCGCATCCTTCCCCAGCACGGCATCACGAATCACGCTGTTGACGTTGCTAACCGCCTGGCTGACACCCTTGCCGCCAAAGCGTTTGCTGTCACCGTCGCGCAACTCCACGGCCTCGCGTGAACCGGTTGACGCACCGGATGGCACTGCAGCACGACCAACACTGCCGGATCGCAGGCTAACCTCTGCCTCTACGGTCGGATTACCCCGTGAATCAACAATTTCACGCCCTTTTATCCCGGATATTTCTGACATCTTTTCTCCATTATTTTAGTTAGTTATGTAGCATTTCAGGAAACAGTCTTATATTTACATCAAGGCAGTTTCAGGCAGCCCCTGTGCCTTGATAACCGTGTCGATCTGCTTGAGCGCTGTCAGCAAGGACTGCATCTGCTGCAGCGGCCAGGCATTCGGCCCGTCACTAAGCGCATGAGCAGGATCCGGGTGCGTTTCCATAAAGACACCCGATACACCGGCAGCAACGGCGGCACGCGCCAGCACCGGCACAAATTCACGCTGCCCGCCGGAACAGCTGCCCTGACCACCCGGCAACTGCACTGAATGGGTCGCATCAAACACCACCGGCACACCGGTATTCCGCATCACGGCCAGTGAACGCATATCGGAAACCAGGTTGTTATAGCCAAACGAGGCACCGCGCTCACATACCATAATCTGGTCATTGCCGGTCGCCAGCGCCTTGTCCGAGACATTCTTCATATCCCATGGCGACAGGAACTGGCCCTTCTTGATATTGACCGGCCTGCCCTGTCTTGCCACATTCTGAATGAAATTTGTTTGCCGGCACAGAAAAGCCGGTGTTTGCAAAACATCTGCAACTGCAGCCACTTCACCCAGTGGCGTATCTTCATGTACATCAGTCAATACCGGCACACCAATCTGTGTTTTCACTTTCTCAAGAATAGCCAGTCCCGCTTCCATACCCGGACCACGAAAACTTTTATGTGAGGAACGATTGGCCTTGTCAAAAGATGACTTGAAGATAAAGGGTATCTGCAGCGCTGCCGTGATCTCCTTGAGCGTGCCAGCGGTATCCAGGATCAGCTGTTCGCTTTCAATCACACAGGGACCGGCAATCAGGAACAGCGGCTGGTCTATACCAACCTGAAAATCACATAACTTCATATCAGATTATTCTACCGGTGCAGTATCAGGCATCTGCCTGAGCAGCCACCGGCTCAGTACTCAAATCACCTGACTGGCAAGCCCTGGCAGCCTCAATAAAACCGCTAAACAACGGGTGGCCGTCGCGAGGTGAAGAGGTGAACTCAGGATGAAACTGGCAGGCGAAGAACCATGGGTGCGAACCAATCTCGACAACCTCGACCAGTTTGCCGTCAATGGAAAGGCCTGACAATGAAAGCCCGTTCTCAACAAGCTGATCACGGTACTGGTTGTTGAATTCATAACGGTGCCGGTGACGTTCCTCGATCACATCCTTGCCATACAATTGACGGGCAAGACTGTCGGGCGCCAGACGGCATTGCTGCCCGCCGAGGCGCATGGTGCCGCCCAGGTCTGAATCCTCACTGCGCAGCTCCTGACCACCATCGGCGCGCTGCCACTCCTCAATCAATGCAATCACCGGGTACTCTGTGGCCTGGTTGAATTCTGTGGAATGAGCACCCGTGAGCCCGGCAACGTTGCGTGCAAACTCAATCACCGCCACCTGCATGCCCAGGCAGATACCCAGATAAGGGATATTGTTTTCACGGGCATAGCGCACCGCATCAATCTTGCCCTCGACACCGCGCTTGCCGAAGCCACCCGGCACCAGAATCGCATGCGCCCCCTTGAGAACACCGGTACCATGCTGCTCGATCTTTTCCGAGTCTACGTACTTGATACTGACATTGGTCAGCGTGTGTATACCGGCATGAATCAGGGCTTCGGACAGGGACTTGTAGGATTCAGTCAGGTCTACATATTTACCGACCATCGCGATGGTCACACCACCCACGCGACTTTCTGAATCGTGTACAACTTTCTGCCATTCACTCAAGTCAGCCGGCCCGACATCAAGGCGCATCTTCTCGACGACAATGTTGTCCAGCTGCTGGTCATGCAACAGCAGCGGTATCTTGTAGATACTGTCGACGTCGACAGCTGAAATAACGGCGCGCTCTTCTACATTGGTGAACAGGGCGACCTTGCGACGCTCCGCCGGAGGTAGTGGCCGGTCGGCCCGGCACAGCAGGATGTCGGGCTGAATACCAATAGAGCGTAATTCCTTGACAGAGTGTTGCGTCGGCTTGGTCTTGATCTCGCCGGACGCGGCGATATACGGTACCAGCGTCAGGTGCATGAACAGTACATGCTCGTGCCCCAGCTCAACACCCATCTGGCGAATCGACTCAAGGAACGGCAGCGACTCGATATCACCCACGGTACCGCCAATCTCAACCATGGCGATGTCGGCATCGCCGGCACCCTTGCGAATACTCTTCTTGATCTCGTCAGTAATATGGGGAATCACCTGTACGGTCGCGCCGAGGTAATCGCCACGTCGCTCGTTACGAATAACACTCTCGTATATCTGGCCGGTGGTGAAGTTGTTTGCCTTCGACATGGTGGTACGAACAAATCGTTCGTAATGGCCAAGATCGAGATCGGTTTCGGCACCGTCGTGGGTTACGAACACCTCACCATGCTGAAACGGACTCATGGTGCCGGGGTCGACATTGATGTACGGGTCGAGCTTGAGCATCGTCACCTTGAGGCCACGGGTTTCAAGCAGACTGCCGAGCGAGGCCGCTGCGATGCCCTTGCCCAATGAGGACACGACACCGCCGGTGATAAAGATATATCGGGTCATTTACTACCTGGAATCGGAGCGCGACATTATTGTCGCAAGACGGCTGTAAACGTTAACAGATCAGGGCGTGCAGCTCAATTGTCCGATGGGCTTGAAACGCAAATAACCGGCCTTAAACAGCCGCTTGCTGCTGCGGTAACCAGCTGATGGCAAAGCCGCGCTCGGCAGGGCCAGCCTGGAACGGCTCACAAACCCACAGGCCGGCCACGACAGCCAGCTGATCCTGCACGTAGATCAGCGGGATCCGTGCGCGTTCCCAGGGTGGAACCCCCTGCTCCTGGAAGAGTTTTTTCAGGCTGTGGTGGTGATCTCGCCCGACCGGCCTGCAGCTTTCGCCGCCGCGGCGCCAGCTGACAGACACATTTCCAGCCGCAACGGCATCCGCACGCAAACCTCTGCCGGTGACCGGCTCCGCTGTCAGTACACCACCTGCCCGGGGCAATACCAGCGACTCAGCCAGCATCCAGTCGAGTGCTCCCGTCTGGTGCATTTGTGAAGCTTGAGGCATCAGGAAAAGCTCGCAGCGAAAACGACGCATCTCAAAGCGATCCCAGCGTACACAGGGTTCAGAGTCACTGCGGCTGCCAATCACGTCGTTAAAAATACGGGCCAGCACCGCCGCTGACGGAGTCGCCCCGGTCAGCTGCTTGATCCAGTGGCGCACGACATTGCGTTGACGTAGCGGCGGCAAGGCCGTTAATCCGGACAATGACAGGGTGTTTTCACCGCCGACCAGCACCAGCAAGTCTCGCCCGGCAAGGTCTTCCAGTAATTCTGCTGCCTCGGCACAGTGACTGGCACTGCGTGACAGGCTCGCAGCCGCTGATGGCCAGCGTTGCTGCAAAACCGGCAATACCCGCTGTCGCAGATAGTTGCGATCAAAGGACGTATCGGCATTGCTGGGATCTTCAATCCAGGACAGCTTGTGTGCCCGTGCATACTGGTGTAAATCAGCACGCCGGATATCCAGCAAGGGACGCAGATGGCGGCCGGCACCCAGCATGCTTGACCACGGCATCGCGGCCAGGCCATTTACCCCGCCACCACGCAACAACTGCAATAACAGGGTTTCAGCCTGATCATCCTGGTGCTGTGCCGTCAGCAGACAGTCATTCTCCGGCAACCACTCAGCCAGCGCCGCGTAACGTGCGGCGCGCGCCGCCGCTTCCGGACTTTCACCACGCAAGGCACGCCCGTCAGCCTGCAAGGAA
>JAOUCV010000095.1 GCA_029859555.1 Gammaproteobacteria bacterium | reverse complement strand
GGCTCTTGTAAGTGCGTTTCTCGACACGATTACAGGCCGTGAACAGACTGGCTGCGATTAGTGCAATAAACAAGGGTCTTGAATACTGACATGCTCATACTCCACTGAAGTGTTCAAAATAATGGCGTAATTATGCCAGAGCCAACCGCAGCATGACAGCCTGCAGAAATCGTCGGCAGAATCGTTTAGCGTACATCCTCAGGTTTCCATACGCTGGCCCTGGTCCCTGGAAATACGAACTTCCAGCGGCTTCAGGGTATCCAGATGTACATCGCGCTGCGGGAAGGCAATGGTAATGCCGGCTTCGTTGAAACGCTTGTTGATCGTCTGGTGCAACTGGGTCAGCGTGGTCATGCGCACATCCTGCGCCCCGACAAAGCAGCGCAATACAAGATTGAGAGTGTTATCACCGAAGGCCTCAAATAATATCGAGGGTGACGGCTCCTTCAGAACATTGGTATTTTCAGCCGCAGCCTCGTCCATCAGCAGCATGGCTTTCTCTACATCACTGCCATAGGCAACACCTACCGGAACCTTGATGCGCGTTGTCTGGTCGGACAATGACCAGTTCAACAAACGACCGGTAATAAATTCCTTGTTCGGCACCAGCAATTCCTGCCGGTCCCAGGTGCGAATAGTGGTTGCACGAATCTGAATGCGGGTCACCACGCCATCCGCGCCACCAACGGTGACAACATCGCCTACCCTGATGGGACGCTCAAACAGAATAATGATGCCGCTGATAAAGTTTGCGACGATTTCCTGCAGACCGAAACCGATACCAACGCTCAGCGCAGCAAGCAGCCACTGCACCTTTGACCAGTCGGTACCAATCACTTTGAAAAACACCACCACGCCGACACCGACAATCACGTATGTCGTCAGCGTGGTAATTGTGTAGCGGCTGCCTGCCGTCATCCTGACACGCTGCAGCAGCAGTATCTCCAGCAAGGCCGGAAAACGTTTCATGGCAACGAACGTCGCCACCGCAATGAGCATTGCAAGGCCAAGGTCCGCCAGCGTTATCGGCGCCATGGCTGCTTCACCGGCAACCGTTACCGCGTGATGCCAGAGCGTCACATCATTCAGTATATTAAAGGCAGGCAGCACTTCCGACCAGATGAGCCAGAAACCGACAATACCGACAATCACAAGTATGGTATTCAACAGCTTGCGGCTTTCCTCACTCATGGCAACCAGGTCGATCTCCGGCTCGTCCTCCTGCACCGGCATACCTTCCATTTCCGAATCTACTTCTGTCTTTTCTTCGCGCACCGCATGCATGCGGTCCCGGATGGCCTTCAACGCCAGTCGGCGCTGCACCAGCAATAACCAGCGCACCACAACCTGGTGCAGCACTACCAGTCCAAACACAAACCACAATGTTTGCACCAGGCTCGACCCGAGCGTACCCGCCGTATAGAAGTATCCTGAAAATGCCAGTATCGCCAGTGACAGCGGCGTCACCACGGTAAATACCAGCCACAGGTATCGCAGCCTTGCGAGGTTCCCGATCGACTGTTCTATCAGTAATTTAATCAGCCGGTAAAAGAAAACCGCCAGCAGACACAGGGCAACAACCATAACTATTCGTTCCAGCCCGCCATGAAAAGCCTTTTGCTCATCATAGATAACCATGACGGTAATAAAAACTGCTGGCAGGAAGGTGATTTTCAGAAATGAAAATTGCCGGCACAGCCGCTGCGGCAGCGGGTCTGGCCAGCGGAAATGTTTTGCAGCGACCCCTTCGGAGATGCACAGTTTACTGTAGAACTGCACATAGAAAAATGCCGGCGCCACTGTCAACAATGCCTTCGATACCAGCTTCGGAAACTGTTGCTCGTCCGGCAAAGCGCCCAGCGCCCAGCCCATCGTCCAGAGCAGCAGCGGCCATGGCAATGCCAGTAACAGCGTCATCCAGAGCGCCTGCATGGTGTAGGCAAACCGGTCAAGTGAAGGCTTGCCGACTTTCATGGCATCCGCCCGCAGCAACGCCTGAAAGCGTTGCGCTCGCAACCACAGAAAGCCGAACACAAGCAGCAGCATAACGGCGAGAGGAGAAGCAACAAAACCGGCTGGCAGTGCAGGCAACACTTCCAGCCAGCGTGCGGGAGAAACCAACATTGCCAGCTGCCCCGGAATGGCCTTCAGTGCTGCCAGGTCCGGCATCGGCGCACTGCGAATCCATAACAGATTCTCTGCAAGGAAATCATCATAGTCGAGCGTGGTTTTCAGCAAGCGCCGGTAACTGGTAGCAAGCTCTTCAAGTGAGCGCGAAAAGGATTTATCCAGGTCAACTGCCTTACCAAGCAACTGTTTGCGTGCTATTGCCAGTTGCCTGATATCAGCAGCAATCTCTGTTGCTTCCAGCGCTTCCAGTTCTGCCGTACTGGCTTCGACATAATCATCCATATCAAGCAGGTTTTTGTGTTCCTGGCTATGCCGCATCTGGCGCAGTGCTGACTGCGCATTTTCATCCTCGAGCGTGCTGATATGCTTGTGTAATTTGGGTACATTTGGCAGTATCTGGCGCTGTTCCCGCAGCACCTCACCAAGTATCTCGCTTAACCCGGCAATCGCGAGTCGTTCCTTTGCGGCGCGAAAATACCCCTCGATCCGGGCCGCTTCCTTGTCGATAGATTCATCGCTGGTGCTGACCTTGCGGAGACTATCGGCAATATTCGCAAGCTCGCTGGTGAGCTCGGCATTTTTTTCTGCCAGCTCCTGCACCAAAGAATGTTTTCCAGCGGACTCGTAAACGGCAGCAGTAGCTTCTTGCCTGGCCTGCTGGGCTTCAACATGTCCCTGGTCACTGGACAATTGTTCAAGTATTCTGACCCGCGATGCGACACGTTTAACAGTGCGCGCTGTCCGGTCCCGCTGCGCTTCAAGCAAGCCGACACGCATCGGCATACTCAGCAACTCCTGATCCAGCATGCTGATTTCGCTGCGCAATGCCGCTATTCGAGTAGTGAGCAACCAGCGATTAACGTCCCCTGCAGCTGAAGCCTTGCCCGCTGTTTCCTGCTGCTTGAACTTTTCTTCAAGCACCTCCTTGTCCTGTTTCGCCTGCAGTAATTGTTGTTGCACGACAAACGGACGGCTGTTGCTGATATCCAGCTGTGCCTGCAGGTCGGACAGCTTCGCCTGGACAGCGGCCAGGTTAGCCTTCTCCTGCAGCAGCTCGGCCTCAATCAGATCAAACGAGGAATCTGCAGTAGCCGCTACAGAGACATCAGCATCGTCTCGATCGTCTGCTTCCAGCTGTTTCCTGATTGCAGCAGCCTGCTCCGGCGCGGCTTTTCTTGCCTGCTCATAGCTTTCGGTATTGGCCTCGCTGGCTTTGATAGCCTCAAGATTACCCAGCGCCTTGTTGATTGACTCTACCAGGGATGCACGAGCCTCTTCATCCAGCTTGGTCGATGACTCTACTTCCTCGAGGCGGCTCTCAAGGGTCGCGCGGGTAACCAGTGCAGGGCCTGTAACTATCTCCCCGTCCTTGTCAGCAGACAAGGACGGAGACAGCGGCAACCAGCAGGCACACAGTGCGAACAACCAGACAGGCAGGTGAAATAACCTCATGAGTCAGGTACCAGAGTGCTCTACCACTGATAACCAAGTTTGACGTTGTAGGTTGTGTCAGTCTTGTCAACATCCTTGTTCGCACCACCGTCATATTCAACCAGCACCTCGGTAGTAGCGACAATCCCGGCATAGATCGGGAAACGGAAACCTGTCCAGGCATCCCAGACAAGATTGTCGGTATCACCCGGCTCCAGCAAGCCTCTGTGCCGGTGGTAGAACTGCATACGCTCGGGGATCAGGAAGCGATCAAAATCAACAGCCCAGCCAAGCGCCAGGTAGTCACGGTTATCCTCGTCATAAAACTCCTCGTTGACATACATCGGGCCACCTGCCAGATCGAGGTTCATCGCGGTGCTTTCATAGAACTCATAACCTATCATCGGTCCGACGATAGTACGTCGCTGCAGGTCTGCAGGCCGGTCATGCTCCATGCCCAGGGTTGCACCGTAGAAGAATTTCTCGGTAACAAAATGATCGTAGCGGCCATTGATTCGCCAGTTATCATCTGTCAGCACATCGTTACTCTTCTCTCTTTCATAATCGCCGTGAAATTTAAGCCGGTCATCCCGCCAGCGGAAGGTCGTTTGCCAGTCACCGTGATATTCATCCTTGTCCGAGTTGCCGCGCTCGTAATTAAGATCAAGATTGATATTACCTGACCACTTCATACCCTTGCCGATGCGCCAGGGTTCAGGGTTGACATAATCTATGTCGCTCTGGGGAATCGTTTCCGTGGCGCCCGAGTCTGTGGTAAGCACAACACCTGCATCGGTATTTTTGGCGCTGGTCGCCTTGTGTATTTCTTTGTTTTTCAGCAGCACGGTAATTGGTTCAGCGCCAATGAATTCGCTGATTTCACTCCACTTGACCTTGATGACACCGGCATAGGAAGTTTCAAAGTCAACAACCCCGCCATCTTCCTTGATCACCTTGCCCATCAAACGGGACCCGTCTTTCATAATGAGCTCGTCGGCCAGCACCGAAAACCCGGCCGCCAGCGTGACCGCAAATACCAGCAGCATCGAAGCCAGACGAACATCAAACCCCTTTTGAATTTTCACTTTTCTCCCCCTGTAGTTGTCTAGTGCCCAGCGGCAAACCGCGCGACGGGAATCTTACCTGAGCTAACCATGATTTCCATAGCTGTTGCAGTATTTATTCGCAACTAGTCAAGATAACGGGCCTGCCACTCAAGATATTTTGCATGTGCAAAATCGGCATAGACTGCCTTGTCAGAGAATTGACCCGGATCAAGAGCATCGTAGATATAGTAGTTTGCGCGACGATTGCGACTGCTCATCATGTGCCAGATCTTGTCGAGCAATGTCTGCGGATTGCGCCATTCGAAATCATCCTGCGATTCGTAGTGCAGAAAAACCGGCAGTATCGGAATGCCGGTACGCAGGGAAATATCAAACGCGCCATAACGGAATGTCTCGAAAATACGCCGTCCCTTGCAACCACCTTCCGGGTACAGCGCAATACTTTTACCGTTGCGCAACTCCTCCTCGATACTCTCACCGGCAGCCTGGCGTGACTCTTTCGATTCACGCCGCACGTACAGGGAACCGGCTGCTGTACTGATGCGCCCCACAAACCACCAGTCTGCCACCTCTATCTTTGCCAGTGAGTGCACCGGGAAAACAGCGGGAATGCCAATATCCTCAAAGGCCGACGGGTGGTTGGCAATCAGAATATATTGCACCGGCAGGGGTTGCAGGTTTTTCTGGTGAACCCGCAGATCAACGCCCAGCGCACGAACAAAGGTGCGCGACCATGATTGAAACAGCCGAAAATAAAATCCCCTCAACAGCGCGCGCGGCAACCAGGACAGTACGTACAAAAGGAGAGTGAACAGCGTCAGTTCAATCCAGCATGTTATGCGCCACAGCAGGCGGGCAATCATTTCGAGCAACGGGCGTCTCCCTGTGCGTCAAACAGCCATGAGCTTAACGAAATCACAACGGAATGCGAAAAATTATTCACTGCGGCAACACTGGCAGGACCGATTCCGCGGGCAACTTGATAACCAGGGCAAGCAAACGGCTTGCTCATGGCGCTCAGACGACCCACTGCCCGCCGCTAACCTGACAGCAGCCAAGGGCATAGTTTATTGATATTTTTTTCAATGGGTTATGGTTTTTTCAGCGCCGAAAGGCTTGACTTTGACCGAACGGTCTAATAGGGTTGCTGCATGCAAGCAAGCCACGATACACGACAGCGCATTATCAATGCCGCACAGGAGCTGATTTACGCAAGCAGCTACAACGAGGTCGGCGTTCAGGAAATTTGCGACCACGCCAGGGTGAAAAAAGGCAGTTTTTATCACTTCTTCCCCTCAAAACGTGATCTGGCACTGGCCGTACTGGAGCAGTCTCACACCTTCATGCGTGACGAAATCATCAATAAATCCTTCCATGACGACATCCCGCCACTGGCGCGTATCGAGCGTTTTTTTACCCTGCTTTACGAGTTTCACAAAGACTCCCGGGAAAACACCGGCAGCGTGTTCGGTTGCCCTTTCGGCAATCTTGGTGGCGAAATGAGCACCCAGGATGAAGACATCCGCAACAAGGTTGACAGTATCTTCACGGCCTCAGAAAAACCCTTTGAAAAGGCATTGGCTGAAGCCGTTGAGCGTGGCGACCTGCAGGCCATTGATACAGCGGCAACGGCAAAGGCCATTTTTGCCTACACCGAAGGCATCATGCTGTATGCAAAAACCAGCAATAATCCGGAACTGATTCGCGAACTCGGCAAGCACGCCTTGCAACTGACCGTAGCCGTCAATATGCAGTGAGTTTTTTTAGCCTTTATTTAACTGACCAGTCAACTAAAAAGGAGCCTTAGCCATGGCACAGCCCGCAAACAGTCTGGCCGACCAACTCGGAGAAACGGTTGGCGCCTTCATGTCATCCCTCCCCGAAGAGGACGCACAAATTGTCGGTGCCAGCTTTGAAAAGCTGCACAGCTCCCACACCGGAGAGCGCGCCATCGCTGGCGGCGAGATTGCGCCGAACTTCACCCTGCCCGACGCCACGGGCAAGGCTGTCAGTCTGCGGAGCAGGCTTGATGAAGGTCCGGTGGTATTAAGTTTTTACCGCGGTGGCTGGTGCCCGTTCTGCAACCTTGAACTACAGGCATTGCAGGCGTTACTTCCCGAGATCAGGGCACTGGGCGCGAACCTTATGGGTGTCTCTCCGGAAACCCCGGATAGTTCCATGACCACGGTTGAAAAACAGCAACTGCAATTTGACGTACTCAGTGACGTCGGTAACCACACCGCTCGCGACTACGGCCTGATTTTTACTGTCTATGAAGAAATGCGACCGCTGTATCTGAAATGGGGACTGGATGTACCTGCCAGCAATGGCGACGACAGCTGGGAACTGCCGGTACCGGCAACCTACATCATCGATACTAATTGCGTTGCCCGCACAGTACACGTCGACAAGGACTACACCAAACGCATGGAACCGGAACAGATACTGGCGGCATTACGCAATCTAGAGGTATAGATACTAACGTGAACCCTGATTAAGACTCTCACCTGGAAAGCAAAAATTATTCAATACATGGATGTGGCCGCCCGTTTAGCCAGCACCTCGAACTGCGCCCGGTAAAACAGCCGGGCAGTTTCCTGAAAGGCCGGCTGTCGGGTATTCCGGCAAGTCAAAGGTTGCGGCATTGATTTCCATCAGCGAGTATAAAAAAACCTGCCGCTCTCTATGCGTTTCTCAAAACGTATATCAACCTGAATACTGAATCTTTATAATTTGGGGCTATGTTAAGGTTCGAATTTTTTCTTGTGCTTCTTCTTGGTGTCTGCGGCGCTCATGCACAACAAGCCGGCAACACGCTCGCAAACGAGTCGCACTGGTACGTTCAGGCGGGCGCATACGTCCACCTGGACCACAACGACGACTACAGTGGAGCACCGTTGTTTGGAGGTATCGAGCATCATAGAGCGGATAACT
>JAOUCV010000435.1 GCA_029859555.1 Gammaproteobacteria bacterium | reverse complement strand
AGTGGCGACGCAGATAAACGAACTCACGCGATTTACGCTGCCCCAGCAGACGCTGCAACTGCTCCGGCTTCAGCTTCAGCAGACGCGCCAGGCCACGAAGGTCGGCTGGCGCCGCCACCAGCTCTTTCGGATTAGCCCAGACAGACTGAACCGGCGTACTAATCGCCAACGGCTCACCGTTTCGATCAGTCATCATGCCGCGGTGCGCAGGCACCTCGACTACGCGCAGGTGCCGCGCATCTGCCTGCCCCTGAAGAAACTCGTGATCGACCAGCTGCAACTGGGCACTGCGTGCCGCCAATAACACGAAACCTGACAACATCAGGCCTGTTAACAGCATTCTGCGCGCTCGACTAATGGACGGCTGCCGGCTCATGGGCGAAGAATCGTGACCTGCTCGGGTGTAGGAATATGCATACTCAGTCGCTTGCGAGCAGCGTCTTCCACTTTGCCATGCGTAGTGTGAGTACTCTGCTCCAGTTGCAACTGCCCCCATTCAACATTCATCGCGTCCCGCGCAGTTTCCAGCGCCTGCAGTTCAACAAACAATTTGCGACTCTGGTGCCTCGCATAGGCTGCCGACATGGCGGTTGCTACTGTTGCCATCAGCAAAAGAGGAATAATGAGCTTCCTCACGCGGTTCGCTCCGCCACGCGCAGTACGGCACTGCGCGCCCGCGGGTTATCACGCACCTCGGCCTCCGACGCACGAATCCGCTTGCCGACCGGCTTGAGACGCGGCTGGTAGGCCTGTGGCAGCACTGGCAAATCCGGTGGCAACTCAGGCCCGCGGTACTCGTTACGAATAAAGCGTTTAACCATGCGGTCTTCCAGCGAATGGAAACTGATCACTGCCAGGCGCCCTCCCGGGGCCAGCACGTCCACTGCCTGAGGCAGCACGGATTCCAGGTCTTCAAGCTCCTGGTTTATGAAAATCCGGATAGCCTGAAAACTGCGCGTTGCCGGATGCTTTTTCTTCTCTCGGCCCGGTACAGCCGCGGCAACCAGATTGGCGAGCTGAGCGGTAGTGGTAACGGGGCTTTCGTCCCGCGTATTGACAATACGGCGGGCAATACGCCGCGAGTGACGTTCTTCGCCATACTTCCAGAGAACATCAGCAATTTCTTCGGCGGAGGCGCGTGCCAGCCACTCGCTGGCGCTGATACCCGCTAGCGGGTTCATGCGCATATCGAGCGGACCCTCTCCCAGAAAGCTGAAACCACGCGCAGCGTCATCCAGCTGCGGCGACGATACTCCAAGGTCCAGAAACACCCCGTTGACCTTCCCTTGCCATCCCAGTTCCGATACGACAGATCCAAGGTTCCCAAAACTCCCGCGACGCATAATCAAACGCGACTCGTTATCAAACCGGTTTGCTGCATACGCCAATGCTTCAGGATCCTTGTCGAAGGCCAGCAGCCTTCCCTGTCCCTGTAACCTGTCAAGCACTGCTGCCGCATGGCCGCCGCGCCCGAAGGTTCCATCAACGTACAAACCGTCTTGTTTAATTTGCAAGGCGTCCAGTACTTCATCGAGCAGTACTGGACGGTGTAATTCAGTCATCTAGAGCGTTAATGAGTCGAGCGGGCCCGGCAAACCATCATCCGAGTCGCTCTCCATCCAGCTACTGCCAATCCGTTCCCAGGCTTCCTCGTTCCAGATTTCAAACTTCTTGCCCACACCCACCAGTGCCACACTTTTTTCCAATTGGGCAAAATCACGTAGTCGCGGCGCAATCAGGATCCGGCCATTGCCATCCATCTCCACCTCGGTGGCATAACCCACCAGCATGCGCTGCATGTTGCGCGTGCGGCGATCCTGATTCGGGGTGCGGATCAACTGCATCTCCAGGTCTTCCCATTCCGGCTGGGGGTAAAGCAACAGACAACCATCGGTATGCACGGTAAGCACCAGCTGCCCGGAATATCGCTCGGTCATGAGCGCGCGGTAACGCGTTGGCAAGGCCAACCGTCCCTTCGCATCCAGCTTGACTGAGCTACCACCACGGAACACCCAACTACCCTCACAACCCAATTATTACCACTTAAAACCACTTAACCCCACTTTCTGACACTATAGGAAGGATTTCCCCACCTTGTCAACCTAGGAAATGGACGATTCCTGCTTTAGGGACAGTGACTTAGCGGCTAAACAGCGGGAGTTGAGACAGTCATAAGATTCACTGATTTTGTGTTTAAACTATAAATCAGTGAGTTGGTGAGTTTTGCTTAACTCTGGCTTTAAGTACG
>JAOUCV010000094.1 GCA_029859555.1 Gammaproteobacteria bacterium | reverse complement strand
ACCGCCTGCAGGTTTTCGATGCACAGTTGCGCAAGCGCATTATGCTGCTGACGCATGATTTCTACCGTTTTGCGGCTGCATTCGCGAAGAAAAACAGTGATAGTTCATTTGAACTGCGTCTGGCACTGGGGCTGGCGCGCTCGTTCGCCACATCTACACGGTTTATCCTGGACAAGACACTGGCTCGCGCCATGTTTCTGCGTGCGCGTTACCTGCTTGAGCAGGTGCTGGCGGCCGACCTGAAGGAGCCAGCCTCGTTCCGGGTTTCGGTCAGGGAGATATTCGTTGGCTGAATACAAAATTGGTGTGATCGGCATAGCGGGAAAGTGGTCTACGGAAGCGCTGGCCGATGCTGTTGAAGCGCAGACCGGCCACCGGCTGGTGATTGAAATGGGTGAGGTTACTCTTGACCTGGAACGACAGCGCCTGCTGTTCCGGGAGCAGGATTTATGTCAGCTGGATGCGCTGATCGTGAAGAAGATCAGTGCCAGTTACGACCCCAATACCCTTGATCGACTGGAACTGTTGCGTGTGGCCGAGCAGGCCGGGGTACGGGTCTTTAGCCCGGCAGTAAACATCCTGCGCCTGATTGACCGTCTGAGTTGTACAGTTACCCTGCGCAATGCCGGTATCCCCATGCCGGCAACCTGTGTTACCGAGGATATCGGGGCTGCGGTTGCAGCCGTGGAAGAATTCGGCAGTGCAGTTTTCAAACCCCTGTATTCCACCAAGGCGCGTGGCATGTGTGTGATTGATGCCGGCAGGGACCGCAGTGAAATCGAACATGAAATTCTTGCTTTTCAGGCAGAGAATCAGATGATGTATATCCAGCAGAAAGTCGAGTTGCCGGGCCGCGACCTGGGGATGGTGTTCCTGGGCGGCGAATATCTTGGCAGTTATGCCAGGGTGTCGCAGGACGATGCCTGGAATACGACCATACACAGTGGCGGCCGCTATGCCGCCTGTACGCCGCCGGAGGCCGTCATAGAGCTTGCACAGCATGCCCAGGCATTGTTTGACCTGGACTTCACCACCGTTGATGTTGCCGAAACAAACGCTGGTCCGATTGTATTCGAGGTGTCCGCCTTTGGGGGGTTCCGCGGGGCCCTGGAGGGTATTGGTATCGATGCGGCCGGTTTGTATGCAGCGCATGTGCTGCGTCAACTGAATACATGAAAAGGAGAGGCATATTACGATGGTTGATACAGAGGCATCTGCCGTGAGCGCATTACGGGCCGAAGCCCCCCTGTGCGCTGACGAACTGTTTCTTGCACTCGGCGAGTGCACACTGCGACTGCGTTCAAATTCGACACAGCTGCTGACTTTGCTGGCTGATTATTTTTCGCATGTTGTATGCGAGCCGCTGGCGCATGACATCGAGGTTATTGCCATTGAACGTGATGCGCCAGAGCTGGATATAGACTTCATTGACTGGAAACGCGAGCCGGGCAAGACCGGGCGCAAGGATTCCTATGCGGAGTTGCGGGGTGCACGCCTGGTACGCAAGGTACGTACCGGCATGGTGTTTCTGCAGAGTGAAAGACAAAGGATCGCGGCCGGGCCGTGTTTGAAATATAACAACCAGCTAATCAATTTCATCAACTCCCAGTATATGAACTGGCTGCAAAACCGTGGCTGGCTGATCTGCCATGCTGCGGGGCTGGTCTACCGCGGCAAGTGCCTGGGAATCGCCGGCTTTTCCGGTGGTGGCAAGTCGACCTTGATGCTGCATATCATGGACGATGATGAAGTGGCGTACCTGAGCAACGACCGCTTGTTTGTGCACGCGGGTTCCGGGCAGGTGCTGGCGCGCGGCATACCTAAATTGCCGCGTATTAATCCCGGTACTATTGTCCATAATAAAAAGCTGCAGGGTCTTATCTCCGCGCAACAGCGCAAGGCCCTGTTGCAGTTACCGGCGGCAGAACTATGGGAACTCGAGGATAAATACGACGTGCCTGTTGACAGGATTTACGGGGCCAACCGGATCATACCTGAAGCTCCACTGTCGGCATTTCTGATACTGGACTGGCAGCGTGATAGCGAGCGGGAGCTGCAGCTGGAGCGGGTCGATCTGACGGTGCAACATGATCTGCTGGGTGCCCTGATGAAATCACCCGGTCCGTTCTATCAGCATCCGGACGGTACCTTTCAGCAGGATACCGCTGTTTTTGATGATGCGTCTTACCTGGCTGCGCTGGAACAGGTGCCTGTCTATGTAGCGAGGGGACGGGTAGATTTTTCCAGCTTGTCAGACCGCTGTCTGCATGAATTGCTGGCCTGACTGAACAACATGAGATGAGATGAGTATGACACGTGAGCTGTTGTTGCTTCGCCATGGAAAGTCCGACTGGGGTGCCGGGCTTGAGGACTTTTATCGCCCGCTGAAGGACCGTGGTAAACGGGGTGCCCAGCGTGTTGGTGTATGGCTGGCACGGCAGCAATGGATACCTGACCTGATTATTTCCTCGCCGGCAGAGCGTGCCCTGGTCACTGCCCAGAAGACCTGCAAGGCCATGGGGATCGATGCCAGCGGGATACGGCAGGATAAACGCGTTTATGCTGCCGACGTTGATGAGTTGCTGGCGGTACTTGGCGAATGTCAGCAGAAATCAGCCCGGGTGATGCTGGTTGGCCATAACCCGGGGCTGGAGGAATTGCTGCTATGGCTGACAGACAAGACAGTGGCGTTACCGGAAGATGGCAAGCTCATGCCGACAGCCACACTGGCCAGATTGCAGCTGCAGGCAGACTGGCCGCTGATGCAAGCCGGCTGTGCCCGGCTGCTTTCCTTGACGCGCCCCGATACCTTGCCGAAGAAATTCCCCTACCCGGCAGCGGATAGCAAGGAGCAGCGCGATCGCCCCGCATACTATTACAGCCAGTCATCCGTTATTCCTTACCGGCTGCGTGATGGCGAGGTGGAGATACTTGTCATCGCCTCCAGCAAAAAGAATCATCTCGTTATCCCGAAGGGCATTAGAGAACCGGGACTTTCTCCACAGGCGTCAGCGGCGAAAGAAGCGCTGGAGGAGGCCGGTGTTGAAGGCGAGGTTGCGGCGGTTGCGATTGGCAGTTACAGCTATGAGAAATGGGGTGCCAGCTGTTCGGTGTCTGTCTACCCGATGAAAGTAACCCGGATGGTAGCGGATGATGAATGGGAAGAGCGTCACCGGGGACGTCAGTGGCTGAGTATAAAAAAGGCGGCCAGGCAGCTGAAACAGGCGCAACTGGGCCCCATGCTAAAGAAGCTGGAAGCATCGCTCTGACCCATGGCAAGGTTGATTGCGGCTCTGATTCGGCACGGTGACTATCAGCAGTGGCCGGATGTTCCCAGTGCCCATCAGCCCTGGCCACTCAACCGGCAGGGAGAAGACCAGGCGCAGCAAGCTGCACAGATTATCTATGAGACCATCATGCAGAATGGCTGGACCCTGGTGCCCTCTATTGATTCATCCCGCATGCTGCGCGCCTGGCAGAGTGCAACGATACTGGCAGACGGCCTTGCCGGTCTGTTGCAGCTGCGGCTGCCTGTCGAGAGCTATGATGCGCTCGCCGAAAGAGGCGTCGGTAGCCTCGCCAACCTGACGATAGCTCAGGTTGAGACAATCCTGCGTGAGGATCCGCGTGTTTCTGCTCCACCCGTCGACTGGAAAGCAGACAGTCATTACTGTCTGCCGCTGCAGGGTGCCGAGTCACTGATGCAGGCAGGTGAACGAGTGGCTGCTCACGTGTCGCAGTCGATGTCGGCATTGCCAGCGGATGAGAGTGATCGTGTAAAGATCTTTGTCGGCCATGGTGCGGCCTTTCGTCATGCGGCCTGCCATCTGGGTGTGCTGGAGGCTGCGCAGCTGAGACAGCTCAGTATGTTTCATTGCCGCCCTGTTTTTATCGAGTGTCTTCAGGGCGGGCTGTGGCGCCACGTCGAGGGAGACTGGAAAATACGCTCGTTACAAAACGGCTTTGATGATTAACCGGAAGCAACAGTATGCATCTGCAGAAGACAAGTAAATTTATCCCGCGCTACAAGGGTCTGTCCTGGATTGATGTCAGCTTGCCGGGTCAAGGGCAGGTGTGGATGCTGGGCAAGCAGCGTTCTGTAAAAAAAGATAAATACCACAGTGCTGCCTATGCAGACGAGATGCAAAGGGCCATCGGTGATGAGCCGTGGCAATGGCCGAAACGTACCCTCTACTTTATGTCCGATTTACATGCCGATGCCGATGCATTTTTTGCCTCACTGGTGGCCTCCGGTGGTGTGGTAAAAACCGGCCCACGGGACAAGGACTTCAAGCTGACCCGGGAGGGACGCAAGGCGATTTTTATGGTCGGTGGGGACTGTTTCGACAAGGGCCCGAGTACGCTGCGATTGTTGCGCGTCATCCGCTTGCTGATTGATCGGGGCGGGAATATAGAGTTGCTGGCAGGTAATCATGATATCCGTATGCTGCTTGGAGTAAGGTCGGTCGGACTGGAGCCGGATCCGAGAAATGACCATTTTTTCATACGCATGGGACGCAAGATGGTCCCCTTTCTGGTTGAGATTCGTGACAACTACCTGCAGGGAAAGAACGCATTAAAGGGTGTTCCGGGCAGCCGTGAATGCCGTCGGCTGCTGTATCCTCCGAAAAGCTGGTTCCGGGAATTTCCGAAACTGGCGGCATGGGCGATGCCGGAGTCAACCATTGAGCTCGAGATAAAAAAATTACGCGCCAAGATGACGGCTTTCGAAGAGGACTGCAAAAAATCCGGAATGTCACTGCGCATGGTGTATGCCGCGGTAAGGAAGTGGCAAGAATTGTTTCTGCATCCAAAAGGCGAATATGCGTGGTTTTACAAGCGTATGAAGCTTGGTTCCCGCGAAGGCTCTTTTGTTTTTGTGCATGCCGGGATTGATGACCGCATGGCAAAGTTGATTCGCGAGAAAGGTATGAAACATATCAACCGGAAATTTCGTAAACAGCTTTATCGCGACCCGTTTGATTTTTATTACGGGCCCATGGCCAATATCATTCGTACAAAGTACCGGACCACAGACATGCCCCTGACCCGAAACGGCGTCAAGCTGCTCAGGAAAAAGAGCGCCATACATGCCATCGTTCATGGACACCGTAATTTGCTCCACGGGCAACGGGTTATGCTGAGGAAAGGTATTGTCAATTTCGAATGTGATACAACGCTGGATCGAAATTCAAGAAAAAAAGAGGGGCTTGAAGGGCCGGGTGCGGCGGTCACAATCTTCAGGCCGGAAGGGCTGGTGATGGGTGTCAGTAGCGACTATCCTTACATTAAGGTATTTGAGACGGCGTCAATCCATCACTAGCGTGTGTTCAGGATATCGTTTGCTCAGGCGGGGATGTTAATAACGGATCTATAACAAATGAGTGACAGAAAAAAAAGCTTTCGCCACCATTCATTGCAAGATGAGAAATCCTTGCAGGATATTCTCAAGGCGGTCAGCAGTGGTATAGCCAGGGGAAAAATCACCTTCAGTGATGAAGACGAAAAGATCGTCATGCGGCCCGAGGGTCTTCTGGAACTCAAGGTCACTGCTCTGCAGGAGGATAATCGCAACCGCTTCAATATCCGGATCAGCTGGCAGACAGAAGATGATGCGGTCAGCAAAAAGAAGCGACTCTCTGTGAAGTGATTATCGGTATGGAGTGGTTTCCATTCTAAATACAACATGTTGCAGAAATGGCATTGACGGCTGCAGAGCTGTCGAATGATCAAGATTGCCAGGCAGTTTTTTTACAATATCTTTATAAATTGTTATCTTGTAGCGATGCGCGCGATCATAACCCGGCACTACAAGACGATCATTAATGCGTCAGACCAGATCCTGGGCTGGGGGGACTCCCCGCGTGACAAGGGCTGGAAGTCTGATGTTGAGTTCGTCAGTACCCGTTTGCGGGAGCAGGGGGTCAATTTTGATGCCGTTTACTCAAGTGATCTGGAACGATCACGGCAGACCGCGATGTTTCATGCGCGACTCCTGGGTATACATATCATCCATGATGACCGGGCATTGAATGAGGTCAATTATGGCAAACTGTACAAGAAGAAAAAGAAGTGGGTGGCCGAGCATTACCCGCTGCACAAGATAGACCCGGATTTTGTTTATCCGAAGGGTGAGAGTTTTCGCCAGATGCAACAGCGCAGTGTCGATTGTCTGTCGTCCATGGCCAAGCGTTATTCACACCAGACAGTGCTCATTGTTGCTCATGCGGGTGTGATAAGAGGGCTTGTCAGTCATTTTCTTGGTCTGGATTATGCCGACAATCTAAAACGCAAGATATCACATCGCTATATTGGTGATTTTCTGTTTGATGGAGTCAGGTGTGTGCGTTATGACGAGTTGGGGAAGCCGTCAGGCTTTATCGGTGAAGGTGTTATAGAAGCGCCCTTTAACTGTCCTCGCGCAGACAAGCCGGTTGTTTCTTCCGAATTTCAGTCTGCGCAAAAAAATTCCAGCCACTCTGCCGGTAACATCTGAGTTGCGCTGATCCCATGCCAGCGGCCGGCCGTTTCGACATGGCCGTGCAGGTTCCGATTATGCCGGCATCATGCCACGTCTACGCGCCCTGTTCCCCGGTTTTCTCAACTTTCCCGGTTTCCTCAACTTCCTCGGCGGCCTCAATTTCCTCAACTTCCTCAACTTCCTCAACTTCCTCGGGTATGACGGCCTTGGCCATGCGCTTGGCAAAGTAGTAGATACGCTTCAGCCTTTCGATGATGTCGATTTCCAGGGTATAGGCAGCCAGCCGGTGCGGCTCATCCACCACCAGCCGCATGGCCTGGTGGGTCGCTGCGGCATCCATCAACTGATTGATATCCGTCTTCATCAGGATGACATCTTCTGCTGCCTGCTGGTCATCGTCCTGAACGACAATGATGGCCCTGGAGACGGCATCCGATACCACACCATGCAGCCTGTTGAGTACCTCGCGGGTTGATTCGCTGATGGAAATATTCTGTTCTATGCGCATGTTTCCAAGGTGAACGAGGTCTGTCTCGATGATGTCGCCGATATTTTCCAGATCATTGGCAGCTGCCATGAGTCCGACCAGCTTTTGGGTTTGCTCATCGGTGAGTGTTTTTCTACTGATATTGCCGAGGTAGGTGATGATATGCCCATGCAGAATATCCACCTCGTTATCAATCTTGGCGATCTCCTTGAGCGATAGCGGTTTTCCGGAGACCACGGCTGGCAGTATCTGTTCAACCATTTCGTTGACGCTTTTGCCCATATGACCGATTTCAAGACGGACCCGGTCGAGTGCCAGTGACGGTGTATCGAGGAGTTCTTCGTCAAGATATTTTGGCTGGCTGATAATTTCTTCCTCGATCGGTTTATCAGGCACCAGCCATTCCACCAGCCGGGCAAACTGGCTGGTGAAACCGATAAAAATCAGGGTATTTGCAATATTGAAGACGGTATGGGCGTTGGCGATTTGCCGAGGTGCCTCGGCGGCCAGCTTGTCGGTACCTGATAATCCCGGGTGAGCGGGTGACAGCCAGACCACGACTTCTGCAAGATAGGGAATAAGTCCAACCCACAGCAGCACACCAAAGACATTGAATAGCACATGCAC
>JAOUCV010000434.1 GCA_029859555.1 Gammaproteobacteria bacterium | reverse complement strand
CACCGACAGGGTCAGCTACATCGAAACGCTGGTGCGCTGGCGACAGCCGGACGGCAAGATTCTTATGCCTGAATCCTTTATTCGGGTTGCCGAGCAAAGCGGGCTGATCCGGCAGTTGTCTGAATGGGTGATTGAAAATGCCTGTCGGGAGTTGTCGGTTCTGCAACAGGATAACCCCGGCCTGTGTTCCGGGATAAATCTTTCCATGCACGATCTGCATGACTTTAACCTGATTGATAAAATTCAGAATACCCTGGCTCAATACCGCTTGAGGCCTGAGGTGCTGTTGCTGGAAATTACCGAGACCGGGGTCATGCTGGATCCAAGCCAGGTTGTGAAGACACTTGACCGGCTGGCAGCCATCGGGGTGCGGCTGTCGATTGATGATTTCGGTACCGGACATTCATCCCTGTTACATCTCCGGCGCCTGCCTGTGCATACCCTCAAGGTGGATAAATCCTTTGTTATTGATATGGATAGTGATGAGGAGAATGCCTCCATTGTGCGCGCTACCATTGATCTGGCGCACAGTCTCGGGTTGTCTGTGACCGCCGAAGGGGTAGAGTCAGCAGCGGTACTGAAACTATTGAAAGAGATGGGTTGTGACTTCGGTCAGGGGTATTATCTGGGTATGCCGGTCACCCTGAGTGAAATGCAGCTATGGTTGTCTGACAGACGCCGTGACGATTCGTCCTGAAAGGAATGATGTTATGAAAATATATATTTTTATCCCGCTTGTTCTGTTGTTGACTGCCTGTTCCGACAGCGGCGATGCTGCGCGTGGCACTGATGATGTCGAGCATGTCTGGTCGGAACAGGTAAATACCATAGACAAGGCAAAGGCTGTAGAGGATATTCTGGGTGAGGCGAATGACAAGCAGCGCGAAGATATAGATAGACAGTCGCAGTAGCTTTGTGCGAGTGTGATCAGGGAAACACCGTATTCAGTCTCAACACACATGCGGCAGGCAGGCATGACAAGGATAATGACAATAACAAGCGGTATCGCACAGGTGGGCAAGACTCACGTGGCGATCAATCTCGCGCTGGAACTGGTGCGGCGGGGACGCTTTGTCGGTGTTTTTCATGGTGTAGTTCAGGAAGGTGATGTCAGTGCCTTGCTTGAATTGCAGGCATTACCGGAGTCGCAGCAGGATGGCAAGGAAGAGCACGGTGTCATCCGCCAGGGTTACCAGGGTATTGATGTGCTGGGTTGTGAACTGCCCCTGGATGCCTGGTTACAGCGTGATGGTTCGCTGCGGCCAGAGTGCGTTGGCAGTATTGATGTGCATGACGGATACGACGATTTCCTGATCGATACTTCCGCTATGGATGCACACTTGCAGCTTGCTTGCTGCGGTACGGCGGCGATAGTCATTCTGGTGATTACTCCGCAAGCCCGCTCACAGGCTGAGGCTTTTGCGCTGTTGCGGGTGCTGTCTTTAAACGGGTTCTCCGGAAAATTGTACCTGCTTGTTAACAAGTCTGAACATGCTGTCGATTGCAGGCAAATATATGATGATTTCTCCAGGCTCGTTAAGCGTCATCTTGGCCTCGAGCTGGCGTATCTGGGTAACGTGCCTGAGGACCGGCTTGTACCTCTGGCTGAACAAAACCGGCAAGCCTTCTCTTCGCTGTTTCCGGACGCCGCAGCCACTGCCGGCATTGGCGCTGTTGTCGATGTGCTGGATGACGCTGCCTCGCGTGAGGCAGCCGGGCAAACGCTGCCAGCATTTCTGGAGAAACTGCTTGCTGCAGTACAGATGCCGGTGTGCCTGCCCGGTGGTGCCCAACTGGCCGCCGAGCCAGTAGCCGTGACCCGCCCGGCGACGCTGCCAGAGCCGGTTATTGAGAGGGAGCGGAGCGGGGATTTAAGCCTGCTGGAATATGCGGGTGATGTCTCCGGGTTATGGCACTTTCTTGAGTTGTTGCCACAGGCCTTGCAGTCGCTTGGCACAGGGCTGGATGAACTGGTAGCGCGCCGGACTGGGCAGGGCGTGGCAGCGGGACAGGGAGGTTCTGTTTTGGTCCTGCTGGCAGAGCTGTTGTCATTGCTCGGGGATACGGCGCCTGCTGTTTCAGTCGAACTGGATGTGAGTGATACATTTGTAACCGGGCAGCAGCCATGCTGGCTGCAGGCAGGACGTTATTTGAAATACGTGGTCCAGCTACCGCCCGGGCCGTTACCCGGTGCGGTTGCGGCCTTGCTGCTGGAGCGGCAAGACCTTGCCAACAGTAGCAGTGCTGATGGTGAGGAGA
>JAOUCV010000433.1 GCA_029859555.1 Gammaproteobacteria bacterium | reverse complement strand
GCGGTATTATCCAGATGGTGTCGCACGGTTTTATCTCCGGCGCCCTGTTCCTGTGTGTGGGCGTGCTCTATGACCGCATGCACAGCCGCCAGATCGGTGACTACGGCGGTGTCGTGAACACCATGCCGGTGTTTGGTGCATTTATGGTGTTCTTTGCCATGGCCAACTCCGGGCTGCCGGGTACCTCCGGTTTTGTCGGTGAGTTCATGGTGATTCTTGCCAGCTTCAAGGCCAACTTCTGGTTTGCCTTTCTTGCCGCGACCACCCTGATTCTGGGTGCTGCCTACAGTCTGTGGATGGTCAAACGCGTGGTGTTCGGTGACATCGCCAATGACAACGTCAGGGCACTTGAAGATGTCAATGCGCGCGAGTTTGTGATCCTGGCAACGCTGGCAGTTGCCGTGCTGCTGTTCGGTCTCTGGCCGGAACCCCTGATTGAAGTGATGCATGCCAGCGTCAATAACCTGGTAGCGCATGTATCCATATCCAAGCTGCCGGCAGCGGAGACCGGTGTTGCGCTGCTGAATGCAGTGCAGCCCTGAGGCAATTACGATGACTATTCCCTTGTCCGATTTTATGCCGCTGGCGCCAGAGATATTTGTGCTTTCAATGGCCTGCATCATCCTGGTGGTAGAGGCTTTCGTGGGAACGAAGCTGCGCCAAATCAGCTATGTGCTGTCACAGCTGACATTGCTGGTTGCTGCATTACTGAGCTGGAACATGCTGGATACCGAACGGGTAGTCGTGCTCGGCGGTACCTTCATCCATGACCCGATGGCGGCGCTGTTAAAGACCAGTATTTTCCTGATTACCATTGGTGCGTTTGTGTATGCGCGCAGTTTCCACACCAGCAAGGGCGCGCTGCGCGGTGAGTACTATGTGCTCGGCCTGTTTGCGGTGCTGGGTACCATGGTGATGGTCTCTGCGCACAGCCTGTTAACCATCTACCTCGGGCTGGAACTGTTGTCATTGTCACTGTATGCCATGGTCGCCTTTGACCGTGATTCGCCAGCGGCCTCGGAAGCCGCCATGAAGTATTTTGTGCTGGGCGCGCTGGCGTCCGGCATGCTGTTGTATGGCATGTCCATGATGTATGGCGCTACCGGCAGCCTCGACCTGGGTGAGATTGCAGAGGCGCTGTCCGGGCCCGGCCAGAACAGCATGATCCTGATCTTTGGTCTGTGCTTTATTGTCGTCGGGCTGGCGTTCAAGTTTGGTGCGGTACCGTTCCACATGTGGGTGCCGGATGTTTATGACGGCGCGCCCACGGCAGTTACACTGTTTATCGGTAGTGCACCCAAGATTGCGGCCTTTGCCATGGCCATGCGCCTGCTGGTGGACTCCATGGGCAGCCTGTCGGTTGACTGGCAGGGCATGCTGATCATCATGTCGGTGCTGTCACTGGCACTGGGTAATGTCATTGCCATCGCACAAACCAGCATCAAGCGCATGCTCGCATACTCAACCATTTCCCATGTCGGCTTCCTGCTGCTCGGACTGCTGGCGGGAACGACGGAAGGTTATTCCGCCTCCATGTTTTATGCGATCACCTATGCGCTGATGGCTATCGGCGGCTTCGGCATGATTATTCTGATCAGTCGTGCCGGTTACGAGGCAAACCAGCTGGATGACTTCAAGGGCCTGAACGACCGCAGCCCATGGTTCGCCTTTATGATGCTGATCCTGATGTTTTCCATGGCAGGGGTGCCGCCGACTGTTGGTTTCTTCGCCAAGCTGTCGGTACTGCAGGCTATCATTCACGTTGACATGGTGTGGCTGGCACTGGTCGCCGTGTTCTTCTCCATCATCGGCGCGTTCTATTACATACGGCTGGTCAAGTTGATGTACTTCGACAAAGCGGAAACGCAGGAACCACTGGCAGTCAGTGCCGATATGCGCATGGCCATCAGCTTTAATGGCCTGCTGGTGCTGGGGCTCGGCCTGTTTCCGGGCGGCCTGCTGGCCTTGTGCACCAGCGTACTTGCCTGACGGTCAGGCTTGACTACACAAACCGCGGTCTGGCTGCTGCCGGGACCGGCCGTTATTGCGGCTAAGCTGCCCTGGCTGAGTGATCGGCTGTTGTTTTTCCGGATACCGGTCACTGGCGAAAACAGTACCTGTTTTCGGCAGCTGGAAGGGCTGTTGTTGTATTTCCTCGCAGCTGGAATTGCACTCGGCATCGAGAACAAGTCTGCCGGCAATATTTTTCCACAAGACCGCAAACCTCATGCCGTGACCTTGTGCCTGTTTGTGATCTTCGCAC
>JAOUCV010000093.1 GCA_029859555.1 Gammaproteobacteria bacterium | reverse complement strand
AAAAAACGCAGTCAGCCACATCCAGAACAGTGCGCCCGGACCACCCAGTGTAATAGCCGTGGCCACGCCGGCAATATTACCGGTACCGATAGTGGCTGACAGTGCAGTGGCCAGTGCCTGGAAATGTGTCACTTCGCCGCCGTCAGTCTTGCGGTCATACTTTCCGGAAATCAATGCGGCGGCATGGGTAAAACCACGCACCTGGATCAGCCCCATGCGTATGGTCAGGTACAGGCCGGTACCCAGCAGAATGCCGAGTGTCAGTATATTGCCCCAGAGCAGACCGGATAGCTGGCCGCTCCATTCAGTCAGTTGTTGCAGGAAATTCACGGTTGCTTCTCCGGAGTCGGGTATTTAAGTGTCAGGATATTGCCCTGCTGACTGAAATCCAGTTGTTTCAGGAAGCTCATGCCGAGCAGTACTGCATTGCTGTGGTCGTGCGGGTTGATACTGGCACGTATGGGTCCGAGCGTCAGCGGACCCAGCTGGATTTTCCGTGCAGTGGTTTGCCAGGCGGTAATCGTACCATTGGCGGTATGGTAGCTCTGTGCATGACCGCGCTGCAGGCCAATGCGGTCTGCAAGCGCTGCCGGGATGGAAACATCACTGGCACCGGTGTCCAGCATGAACTCCACCGCTTCTCCGTTGATGGTGCCGCTTGCTACGTAGTGTCCGAAACGGTTGCGTTGCAAGCGTACTTCAGGGCTACCTTGTGTGTGGCTGCTGGCCAGTTGCTGATTGGGGTTTCTCTGTCTGTCGAGACGCTCGTTGAAGAACAGTGTCAGCATAATCAGCAGCAGTATCCAGGCGGCAATCACCATGCCCCTGCCGAGTCCCTTTGCGGATGTTTCGTTATTCTGCGTTTCGCTCATGCCGGCATTATACATAGGCTGCAGCAGTCTACGGCTGCCTACCAGACAAGCCGCAGACCGGCGAAGATATGCCGCTTACCGGGGTTATGAAAGTTTCTGAAGCTGGCACGCTTGATCGCCGGACGTGTATGCAGGCTGCCGCCACGCAGGCTGTAGTGGTGGTTATCGAACCAGGGTTTTGAATAGCCTTCGTAGGGAAAGTCCTGGAAGCCGGCATAGGGGTAGAACGGATTTTCACACCACTCCCAAACACGACCGGTTTGTTCCAGAAACTGCAGGCGGCAGGCGACTTCCCACTGGTGCTCGTGTGGCAAACGGCCGCCGGCCCAGCCGGCGAATGCTGCTGCCTCATGCTGCGAGATCCCGTGTACCGCGTCATTGTCATCGAGTTCGTAGGCGCCACGGACGCCGATGCCGTACCAGTTGCCGGCGTTGTCCTGCCGCCAGTGATCCGGGGCGCCTGCCTGTTGTTGCAGTTGCCATTGCCAGCCGGCCGCATTCCAGTGCGAGGCGTCTTCATAACCGCCGGCCTCCATGAAGGCGAGGTACTCGCTGTTGCTGACCGGGTTGCGTGCAATCTCACAGGGACCAAGCGTGGCCTGTTGTGCAGGCAGTTCGTTGTCACAGGCCGTGGGCGCTATGCCGCCGACCCGGTAGTGCCCCGCTTGTATGCTGATCCTGTCCTGTCGTAGCGGGCTGGATGTAACGGGGTGGCTTGTCTCGAAATCCGCTGTGGCCCCTGTCAGTGCACGCTGTGTAAGTATTGCAAGCATGTTTTCATAGTGCTGGCTGTAATGCTGTACTAAAAAATGCAGCAGGTAGTCATCCTGCATCAGCGGGTGATCAGTCAGCGTTGGCGGTGATGTCTCCAGTGTTTCGGCGTTCAGCGACTGCATACCCAGCGTCCACTGTATCAGTACATCCAGTGCTGGCAGCCTGTCGCCACGTTGCGGCTTTGGCGTTACCCCGGCGGTGTAGATGTCGGCTACCGGCGCTGTGAAACGGTTATCATTGAGTACTACTTCCTGCAGCCAGTAGCATTCAGTATAAGTGCAGTGACCAAGGTGCCAGCCCAGCGGGCTAAGGTCATGATGGTATTGCCGGCGGTAGCTGTCATCCTGTATTGGTTCAAGCAATGCCGTCACCAGTTCCTGTGCCAGGCGCAGTTCGTTCAGTAGCGCGGCAGAACTCACAGTGCCAGTAACTCGGGCGGGTTTTCCGGGCTGATTATTAACAGCTGGTGTTCAGGTACCGGTTGCCAGAAATCGTCGCTGGTGAGGCGTTCGGAAGCAATCAACTGCCCGGCAGGAAACAGCTCGTCATCGGTAGTGTAGTAAAGCGACGGGCATTCGTGGTTGAATCCGTGACGTGCGGCGTAGAGACTGCTGCCATCCGTGATAATGATATTCAGCAAGGCTGCTTGCGTGCTTATCAGATCAGCCAGCAGGGCAAACAGTTGCCGGAGTATTTCCGGGAGTCCTGCAGAGGGATCATCCAGCAGCAATTGCCGTAGACAGGCAAACAGGTATTCCGAATCCGTATTGCCGCGAATGCCGGCGGCAATATCGGGTGACAGCCGGGCGACGATTCCAGGCTGTACACACTGGTGGAAGTCCCTGATGAAGCCGTTATGTGTGAACAGGTGCTGTGCGTCATGGAAAGGCGCGGTATTGAACTGGTGTACCGGGTTGCCTTGCGTGGCGCTACGCACCTCTGCAAGCCAGAGTGGCGCTGTCAGGGTGCGCGCAAGCCCGGGCAGGTTGCTGTCAGACCAGATAGGCAAGGCGCTGGTATAGGCGGTGGGGATGTTGTCCGGGCCATACCAGCCAAAACCGAAGCCATCTGCGTTCAGTTTCGCATACTTGAGTTCACGGGGTTCCCATGATTGCCGGTAAATGCTGTGTGACGGTTCCAGCAGAAACTGTTGCAGCGGGATGGCAGGTCCAAGGTAGGCGGCGAGTCTGCACATATGTCCGGTGTGCTGTGCGGGTTACTGCAGCAGGTACTCGAGCAGTGCCTTCTGGGCGTGCAGACGATTCTCTGCTTCATCCCAGACGACGCTTTGTTGTCCGTCTATGACAGCAGCGGCGACTTCCTCGCCACGGTGTGCGGGCAGGCAATGCATAAACAGTGCGTCGTCTGCTGCCGCTTGCATGATGTGCTTGTCAACCTGGTAGCGGGCAAAGGCCTTTTCGCGCAGGGCCTGTTCTTCTTCCTGTCCCATGCTGGCCCAGACGTCCGTGACCACCAGGTCGGCATTGTTCGCTGCATCCAGGGGGTCGCGTATTATCACTGCGCTTTCCCCGGCAGCCTGCAGAATCGAACTGTCCGGGTCGTAACCCTCGGGGCTGGCGATGTTGAGGGTGAACCCGTATTGACGGGCGGCATTGATATAGGAATGGCACATATTGTTACCGTCGCCTATCCATGCAACTGTTTTTCCCTGTATCTCACCGCGGTGTTCAACCAGGTCTGCATGTCGGCCAGCAACTGGCAGGGGTGGTACAGGTCGGTGAGTGCGTTAATGATGGGTACTTTGGAGCAGGATGTGAAGCGTTCGATTTTTTCGTGTTCGAAGGTTCTGATCATGATGATGTCTGCCATGCGCGACAGAACGCGCGCCGAGTCTTCAATCGGCTCGCCGCGGCCCAGTTGAGTATCACGCGGTGACAGGAAAATAGCCGTGCCGCCCAGTTGTGCCATGCCGGCTTCAAAGGACATGCGGGTGCGGGTAGAAGATTTCTCGAAAATCATCGCCAGCACCCTGTTCTTTAGTGGTTCGTGCAGGCTGCCCGCCTTGTGTATTGCCTTCAGCTCGATGCCGCGTGTAATCAGGCCGCGTAGCGTGTCCGGGGAAAGATCAAGCAGTGTTAAGAAGTTTTTTTTCATCATGATTTACTTAAACCAGAAATTCCCGTACCAGGTTACTGACTTGTTCGACAATTATATCGGCCTGTTTTTCTGTCAGTATCAGTGGGGGGAGTAAACGAATTACCCGTTCTGCGGTGACGTTAATCAGCAGGCCCTGCATGAGTGCCTTTTGTACCAGTTCAGCACAGGGCCGGTCGAGTTCAATACCAATCATCAGGCCCTTGCCGCGAATGTCTTCAACACCCTCGCTATCTGCAAGCGCGGCTGCGAAGCCGCTGAGCATGTGAGCGCCAAGTTTTTCCGCATTGGCGACGCACTGTTGCTGCTCAAGTGACTCCACCACGGCTATGGCGGCACGACAGGCCAGCGGGTTGCCGCCGAAGGTGGTGCCATGGCTGCCCGGCTGCATCATACCAGCGGCCTTGCCGCGAGCGAGGCAGGCACCCACCGGGACGCCATTGCCCAGTGCCTTGGCGATGGTAACAACATCCGGAATGGACTGACTGTGCTGGCTGGCAAACCATTTGCCGGTGCGACCCATGCCGGTCTGGATTTCATCCAGCATCATCAGCCAGTCATTGTCATCACAGATAGCACGTATCCCGTCGAGATAGGCGGCATCCGGAATGTTGATGCCGCCTTCGCCCTGTATCGGTTCCAGCAGAATGGCAGCAACTGACTGGCTGTTGGCGGCGACTGTCCTGATAGCATCGAGGTCGTTGTAGGGCACGCGAATGAAACCCTGTAGCAGCGGTTCAAAGCCGGCCTGTACCTTGCGGTTACCGGTCGCGGTGAGTGTTGCCATGGTGCGTCCGTGGAAACTGTTTTCCATGACGATAATAGCGGGGTTGTCGATGTGCTTGCTGTGGCCGAACAGCCGCGCAATTTTAATGGCGGCTTCATTCGATTCGGCGCCGGAGTTGGAAAAGAATACCCGCTCCATACCTGACAGCTCGCACAGCTTGTCAGCCAGTTGTTCCTGCAAGGCAATGCCATAGAGATTGGACGTATGCACCAGTTGCCCGGCCTGATCTGCGATGGCACGGGTGACAAGCGGGTGGGCGTGGCCGAGCCCGCAGACGGCGATGCCGCTGAGCGCGTCCAGATACTGTTTGTTCTCATTGTCCCATAACCACACGCCTTCACCGCGTTCAAACTGCACCGGTAGACGGTTATAGGTAGACATAAGATGCTCTGCCATTTTTTACCTTGCCCAAAATAGAAAAGGCAGCCTGTGTCAGACTGCCAGCGTTTATTGATTCTGATTTTATAGCCGATTGACTAAAAAGCGCAAACCCGGCCAGTGGCCGGGTTTGCAGTTCCTGCTACGGCTGTTGCAGACCTTGTCTGTCTGTAAATACTCCGTGTTAGTGCGATTGAGCTGCTAGAACGGCAGGCCGTGCATATGGCCGGTCATGCACATCAGCATCGGAATGGACAGCAGTGTGTTGGTGCGTGATGCCATCAGGGCTACTTTCTTGGCACCGGCGATCTGGTCAGCCGTGGCATCAACAATACCGAGGATCTTTTTCTGGTTCGGCCAGATCAGTACCCACACATTGAACAGCATGATGGTGCCGAGCCAGGCGCCGATCCCGATAATCGCAGCACCTTCCTTGAGCATGAAGGCATTGCCGATACCAACCCCCATGATTTCCAGTGTTGCTGCGCCGGTGATCCAGGTCAGCAGGGCAGACCAGCGGAACCACAGCAGGGCGCGGGGAGCGACATACTTGTTGATAGCCGCGGGGCCAGGTCCACCTTCGTCACCGAGTGCCTGTCCGACGGCAGGAACCTGTACAAAGTTGAAGTAGTACAGCAGGCCGATCCAGACAATACCAACCAGAACGTGTGCCCAGACCAGCAGTTCCCAGCCATTCAGGCTGGTCGTACCCAGTCCGAGGACAATAATGATAGACAGAACGAATCCTGAGATGATGGTGCCCAGGATTGAATTTAATGGGTTCATGCGCTTGACTCCTTTTATCCGCTTGATGATGTTGGTCGCGGTTATGTTTTGAATAGGTGACTAAAATACTCGGGAACGGGAGGATACGGCAGCAGTTGCCAGTTTGCAATACCGGTATACGCTAATGGAACGTTTAAATAGTTATATTAATCAGAAGGATGTAAATACTTTATGGTTGAGGGTGCGGGCAGGTGTGCGACATGAACACGATTGAGCTCAGTCTCTTCTCAAGTCGGCTGACTGCCGTGTGTGATGAAATGGGCGCGGTACTGCGACGGGCTGCCTTTTCGACCAATATCAAGGACCGACTGGATTTTTCCTGTGCGGTGTTTGGTCCGGATGGCGAGTTATGTGCCCAGGCGGCCCATATCCCGGTGCATCTGGGAAGTATGGCGTTCGCCATGCAGGGGCTGGTTGCCGGCACGAACTGGGCGCCGGGTGATGTCGTTATCGTCAATGATCCGTTCCTGGGTGGCACGCATCTGCCGGATATCACGCTGATTTCACCGGTGTACGCAGCCGGGGTGTTGGCGGGTTTTGTGGCAAATAGGGCGCATCACGCCGATATCGGCGCCGATACCCCGGGTTCTATGCCGATTTCATGTTCTCTTGAGGAAGAGGGCCTTGTCATACCGCCAACGCACCTGCAGCGTGCCGGTCAGGCGGACGCCGGGGTGCTGCAACGCATCGTCGATGCGACTGCCAGTCCGGTGCAAATGCAGGGTGATCTGGCGGCGCAGTTGAGTGCCAACCGTGCCGGTGAACAGCGCCTGGCAGAGCTGGCAGGCAGCAGCGGGCTGGGTGCGTTCAAAGCCGGACTTGCGGCGGTCAACCGCTATGGGGCGAGGCTGGCAGAAGAGGCACTGGCAGGACTTCCGGAGGGTCGCTATCACTTTCAGGATGTGATGGATGACGATGGCCTGGGGAGCGAGGATATTCCGCTGGCGGTGACACTGGACGTAAGGGGTGGTGAGGTTGGCGTCGATTTTACCGGTACCGCCGCGCAGGTTGGGGGCAATATCAATTGCCCCCTGTCGGTGACGGCTGCCGGGGTATTTTATGTGTTCCGCTGTTTGATGCCGGCACATACGCCAGCCTGTGCCGGCAGCTTTCAGGGTATTCATCTGACCGCGCCAGAGGGTTGCCTGGTGAATGCCAGATGGCCGGCAGCGGTGGCGGCCGGTAACGTCGAGACCAGTAGTCGTATAGTGGATGTTGTCATGGGCGCGCTGGCGCAGGCGTTGCCGGACAGGGTTCCTGCCGCCAGCCAGGGCACCATGAATAACCTGGCGATGGGGGCGCGCGCCGAGGGACTTTGCTGGGATTATTATGAAACCATGGGCGGCGGTATGGGAGCGGGCAGCCACCGGCCCGGTCTCAATGCTACCCAGTCACACATGACCAATACGCTGAATACGCCGATCGAAGTACTGGAGATGGATTTTCCGTTGCGGGTGAATCGTTACCAGTTGCGTAGTGGTTCAGGTGGTCCTGGCAAGCACCGGGGCGGCGACGGTCTGGTGCGTGAATTCGAGTTTCATGCCCCCGCAGTAGTGACCTTGCTGACGGAGCGCCGTCGCCGTCAACCCTGGGGTCTGCAGGGAGGAGGCGCCGGAACCGCCGGTGAAAACAGGTACAATGGCAAGTTGTTGCCGGGGAAAATTACACTGCAGGTTCGCGAGGGTGAGCAAATAACTGTTGCTACTCCCGGTGGTGGTGGCTGGGGGCCGGCTGATGACTGATGCCAGCCTGTCGGTTTTAATCGATGCCGGAGTGCGTTGCTGCAAGAGCTTTTATTGACTTGAATGCATAAACAGATAAAGAAGGATTGTTTTGCCATGAGAAAAAAAATTGTCAAGCTGCTGTTATTTTCTGCCTGCCTTTACCTCGCGGGGTGTGCCGAACTGCATGGCGGGGGAGTCG
>JAOUCV010000432.1 GCA_029859555.1 Gammaproteobacteria bacterium | reverse complement strand
TCGCACGATCACCCTGGTCCGGTGACATACCGGTGGTCTCAAAATCGAGCACGATAACGGTGTCTGCACTACGGCATTCAGTTTTTTGCATCACACATTATCCTGCTGTAGTCATTTGCCGGTATTTTTCCGGCACAAACCGGGGCGTGCATATACACAGAAACACCAGGTCGGTGTCCCCGGTATTGCGTATTCGCTGGGAAACAGCGGCCGGAATCATCACTACATCCATTGCGGTGACCCTCGCCGGCGTTTGCCGGTCGATCTCGACCTCGCCGCTGCCCGAGATAACCACATAACGTTCTATAATATCCTGCAGACAATGCAGTTCGGTGGTCTTGCCGGGTTCGAGCCGCGCACGCGCAATGGAACAACCGGCATCGTCAGCACTGTTATGCAACTCGATAATATGACAACCCTCCTCCAGGAAAAATTCGCTGTCGGGTTTAAATACCTTGACTGTTTCCAATGCGTTGGACCTCTTTGCTGTTATTTGATTACAGCGGCCAGCCGCCGCCGCGTTTATTTGCCGGGTTTACGTCTAGTCCGGGTTGTCGGCCGTGCCTGCAACGGGTCCTCGGGCCAGTTATGTTTCGGATAACGACCCTTCATCTCCTTTCGGACCTCATGATAACTGCCTTTCCAGAAGGCCGCGAGGTCTTGCGTTACCTGTACCGGCCGCTGTGCCGGCGACAGCAAGTGTATCAATAGCGGTACCTTGCCACCGCCCACACAGGGAGTCTGCTGCAGGCCGAACATTTCCTGCAGACGCACTGCCAGCACCGGATGCGCCTGACTGTAGTCCAGCCGTATTCGTGAACCACTGGGTACAGTGCAATGCGTTGGCGCCAGCTCATCCAGCTGGCGTTGCTGCGCCCAGGGTAACAGCGCCAGCATGGCCGCCTGCAAATCCAGCTGCTTCAGATGTGCCAGGCGTGACATACCGCCGAGGTACGGCAGCAACCAGTCATCCAGCGTCGCCAGCAATGCGGCATCACTGACATCCGGCCAGTCCAGCGGTGCCAGGCGCTGCATGAAGGCGATGCGGTTTTGACAGGCACGCGCCGCCTCATTCCAGGGCAAAATTCCGGCACCGGCACGGCGTATACCTTCAAGCAGTGCCGACTCAACAAGCCCTGGCGGTGCCTCCTCCCAGCGTTTGTCAGTCAGCACCAGTTCGCCAATACACTGCTGACGGCGCGCCTGCACACAGCGCGCCTGCTGGTCCCAGCTAACCTGTGTTAGTTCCGTGATGCGCGCTGCATGACAGCTTAACAGTTGTTCAAAATTCAAACTGGCGGCGAGATAGATACGCGCCTCGGCTGCGCCATCCAGGTGTGCTGCCACCAGCATGTCAGCCGCGGCCAGTGGTTCGGCTTCGGGAAAAACCGCACCACGGCCGTTGCTCATCAGGAAACGGTTACCAGCGCCGGGGCGACGCCCTGCAATACGGTCCGGGTAGGCAAATGCCAGCAATACCCCTGCCATGGACAGGTCGCCCTGATCCTGCGGCGCAGCTGCACACTGCAGCTGTCGCTGCCACTGGTTCGCCGTTGCACGGATACTCTTGTGCAGCCCATTACGCTCATGCCCGCTGCGGTTCGCCTGCCGTAACCAGTCCACCCGGCGTACGACATCCGCATCACGCTCGCCCCGGGACAGTGGATCACGCTCACTCAGCAAGGCGGCCAGTTCGCATGCCAGCGCAGCATAACCGAGCTCATCACCACATAACATCATGTGCGCAAGCCGCGGGTGCGTACCGAAATGCAGCATGTCAGCGCCGTGTGCGGTAATACGCCCACTGGCATCCAGTGCACCCAGTTGCTGTAACAGCGTTGTTGCCTGTGCCACATGCGCAGGCGGCGGCTCATCCAGCCAGCGCAACTGGGCAGCATCACGCACACCCCACTGTGCCAGCTCCAGCACCAGCGGCGTCAAATCCGCCTCGAGAATTTCTGCCGCCGAGTGTGCGACCAGCGGCTGGTGTGCCGCCCACATGCGCACACAAACTCCCGCCTGTAAACGCCCGGCGCGGCCACAGCGCTGCTCGGCCGCCGCCCTGGATACCGGCCGCGTTTCCAGCCGCGACAGGCCGCTGTTCGGATCGAAACGCAACACCCGCATCAAGCCGGCATCAACAACGACGCGGATGCCCTCGATGGTCAGGCTGGTTTCTGCAATAGCCGTTGCCAGCACCACCTTGCGCATGGACTGCTGTGCCGGCTCAATCGCTGCATCCTGTGCCCTGCCGGACAACTGGCC
>JAOUCV010000430.1 GCA_029859555.1 Gammaproteobacteria bacterium | reverse complement strand
TAGATAAAATACTTGTATTCTGTTCGAGTATTTAGCGAAGTTCTTCAATCACAAAGGGACGAATGGTTTTCAGGATTTCTGCAAACAGTTTCGGATTGCCCGCGACAATGTTGCCACTTTCCAGGTGATCATGACCACCGCTAAAGTCACTGGAGAGCCCGCCGGCTTCCTGTATCAGTAATACCCCGGCTGCCATATCCCAGATGCTCAGGCCTATTTCCCAGAAACCATCGAGACGCCCGGCGGCGACATAGGCAAGATCCAGCGCGGCAGAACCGGCGCGACGGATACCGGCAGTTTGCGGGAACAGTGCCCGGAACATCTCAAGATACACTTCCAGGTGTTGCTGTGATTTGAACGGAAAACCGGTACCCAGCAAAGAGCCCTCGAGTGTTTTACGACTGGTGACGCGAAGCCGCTGATCATTCAGCGTAGCGCCGGCACCGCGGCTGGCCGAGAATATTTCCTGGCGTAGCGGATCATAGACAACACCGTGCTCCAGCCGTCCCTTGTGCCGCATGGCAATAGACACGGCAAACTGCGGAAAACCATGCAGGAAATTGGTGGTGCCATCCAGCGGGTCAATAATCCACTGGTATTCATCGCCTTCCTGAAAACCGCTTTCCTCGGCGAGGATGCCGTGACCGGGAAAGGCCTTGCGCAGTATATAAATAATTTCCTGCTCGGCCTGCCGGTCAACTTCGGTGACAAAATCATTACGGTCTTTTGTATGGATGGCAAGCGTATCCAGTTTACCGAGATTGCGGATGATGACATTACCGGCGCTACGTGCTGCACGTATCGCAATATTGAGCGTGGGATTCATGGTTTTTCCTGTCTGAAACTCTTGATGCGGGGCATCATACCGTGTCCGTCACGGCAAGAATAATATATTACCGGCCGCTGCCCTGTTCAGACAGCTGTGCCAGCTGTTGTCCCAGTTGCACCGCAGTGCCGGCATGCAGGGATTTATCCCAGCGGATGCGGTTCGGGCCAAACAGCAGGATTACCGTGGAACCCATGTTGAACCGGCCCATTTCGTCACCGCGTGCAAGGTCGATAACAGGGCTGTCTTTCAGATCGTGGCGATTGCGCTTCAGGCGCATGCCCATGGACGGGTTGACCTGTCCGCCCCAGACAGTCTCCATGCAGGAGACGAAAATGGCGCCGACCATAATCAGGGCCATCGGACCGGCCGGCGTATCAAACAGGCATACCAGTCGCTCGTTGCGCGCAAACAGGTTCGGGATTACCCGGGTGGTGTGCGGTGCAACACTGAACAGCCGGCCAGGCACGTAGGTCGTCTCAAGCAGTTTTCCCTGGCAGGGCATGTGAATACGGTGATAGTCACGCGGTGAAAGGTAGAGCGTGGCAAATTTGCCATTATCGAAGCTGGCAGCCTGTTCACTGTCGCCACCGAGCAGGCTGTTGACGGAATAGCTGTGTCCCTTGGCCTGAACCAGTTGGCCGGCAGTGATATCGCCGAGCTGGCTGACGCGTCCGTCCACCGGACTGGCGATTGCGTGGATATCCTGCGGGAATGAACGTGCTCCGGGTTTCAGTGCGCGGGTAAAGAAGCTGTTGAAGTCGGCATAATCGGCGGCGTTGGCTGCCGTTGCCTCCGACATATCAACGTCAAAATAGCGAATAAACTGTTTGATCAACGGGTTCTTCCAGCAGCCACTGCGCCAGCGGGTGGCATGCCTGACAAGGTGAGACAGCAGCTTGTGTGGCAAAAACAGCAGCGGCCAGGATTTCAGCCGGTCCAGCAGGCTGGCATCACTGGCTGACATGGTGTGTGCCTGTGACGAAAAGTGGAGACAGCATGTTTTTAATGGTGATGATGGGAATGATCTTCGCCTGTTTTGCGAATGACCGGTGCCGTGGCGGACATCTGTTTACCATTATCCAGGTGGATGATGAGGGTCACTGTTTCTCCTTCAGTGAGCGTGCGTAGCGGATCAAACAGCATCAGGTGATGGCCTCCAGGCTCCAGAATACGCTGTCCACCTGCAGGCACTTGCAGCTGCTTCACCGGCAGCATGCGGGCAACACCCTCTTCAATAACCGTGCGGTGTATTTCCGCATTTTTAAAATCAGGGCTGCTGATTGCTGTGACGGTCACGGTGTTATCAGCTGTATTGACAAGTGTCAGGTAACCGGCCAGTACGCGGGATGTGGGCGGTGCTTCACGAACCCATGGCTCGCTGACCTGCAGTCCTGAATCCGCTCCAGCCAGCGATGTTGCGGCTAGCAAGATGACAATAA
>JAOUCV010000431.1 GCA_029859555.1 Gammaproteobacteria bacterium | reverse complement strand
GGTTACACACGAACACCTGTCTTACCGGCATTTCTCGGTGGCGGCACAAAACAGGCTGCGCAATCATGACTGGCCCGGCAATATTCGTGAACTCCGAAACCTGGTGCAGCGCTTGCTGATACTGGGTACCGGTGAGGAAATTGAAGCCGCCGAGATTGAGCAGGCGATAACATCACAGCCGGCCGCCAGCGCACACCAGGGAGCGCCGATGCCCTATGACCTGCCGCTGCGCGAGGCGCGTGAGCTGTTTGAGAAGAATTATCTGGTACATCAGCTTGAAGAGGTGGGGGGTAGTGTTGGCAAGCTTGCCAAGCGGGTCGGTATGGAGCGCACGCATCTTTACAGGAAGCTGCGGGCGCTGGGCATCGAAAACAAGAAGGGTGTCGAGTAGTTATGCCGCATAACTCTTGTCAGAGACGCTACCTTTTCAGCCAGGCCGTTAAATGAAAATAATCATTCTCGGAGCCGGTCAGGTAGGCGCATCGGTTACCGCCAATCTTGCCAGCGAAGCCAACGATATTACTGTTATTGATCTTGACGCTGCGGTGTTGCATGACTTGCAGGACCGTCTGGATATTCGTACCGTCATCGGCTGCGCCTCGCACCCGGACATACTGGCGCAGGCAGGTGCTGATGATGCCGACATGATTATTGCGGTGACAAACAGTGATGAAACCAACATGGTCGCCTGCCAGGTGGCCTATACGCTGTTTCATACCCCTACAAAAATTGCCCGGGTACGCTCTATTGAATACCTGAGGCACCAGCGACTGTTCACACAGGAAGCCCTGCCGATTGACGTCCTGATCAGTCCGGAGCAGCTGGTAACAGACTACATACAACGGTTGATTGAGAACCCCGGGGCCTTGCAGGTACTCGATTTTGCCGATGGCCGGGTGCAGCTGGTGGCGGTGCGCGCCTATTACGGCGGTCCGCTGGTCGGGCATGAACTGCGTGAACTGAAGCAGCATATGCCAGGTATTGATGCTCGGGTGGCGTCAATTTTTCGCGAGGGGCAACAGATTACGCCGCAAGGCGATACCATTATAGAGGCGGATGACGAGGTATTTTTTATTGCCGCCCGCAAGCATATTCGTGCGGTAATGGGTGAGTTACGCAACAAGGACAAACCGGTCAAGCGGGTGATACTCGCCGGTGGCGGCAATATCGGCCTGCGGCTTGCTTCGGCAATCGAGGGTCGCAGCCAGGTGAAGATTATCGAGCGTAATGAAGACCGTGCCCGGTCGCTCTCGGAGAAACTTGGCAAATCCATTGTACTGCTGGGTGATGCCGCCGATGCAGAGTTACTGCTTGAGGAGAATATCGAAAACACCGATATTTTCTGTGCGCTCACCAATGATGAGGAGGCGAATATCCTGTCCGCCATGCTGGCGAAACGCCTTGGTGCGCGCAAGGTGATGTCACTGATAAATCGTGCGTCCTATGTCAATCTGGTACAGAGTGGCACCATTGATGTTGCGATATCGCCGCAGCAGGCAACTATCGGCACCCTGCTCACGCATGTACGCCGTGGCGACGTTGTGATGGTGCATTCCCTGCGACGCGGTGCCGCCGAAGCAATTGAAGCGGTGGCACACGGAGATCGCAGCAGCTCACGTGTGGTAGGGCGTGCGATCGATGAGATCAAGCTGCCACGGGGGACAACAATCGGTGCAATTGTCCGTGGTGAAGAGGTCATTATTGCGCATCACGATACACGAATTAATACCGATGACCACGTGATTCTGTTTTTGTCCGACAAAAAATGTATCCAGGAAGTCGAGCGTTTGTTTCAGGTTAGCGTTACCTTTTTCTGAGATGTTTCCGGTTATATCCATTATTGCTGTTTGCATCGGGTTGTTAGCCAGATAATGCACCTGTTTGCGATTCTGCGCTTGCTGGGACTGTTGCTGATGTTGTTCAGTATTACGCTGCTGCCTACGGCTGCTGTTTCCTGGCTGTATGAAGACGGTCAGATGCTGGTATTCCTGGTAAGTGCCCTTGCCTGGTTGCTTGTGGGTTGCGTGATGTGGATGCCGGTTCGTCATTGCAGGGATGAGTTGCGGGTACGTGATGGTTTTCTGATCGTGGTGTTTTTCTGGCTGGTACTGGGTTTTGCAGGGGCACTGCCGCTGGCCTTGACGGCGCAACCGGAGTTATCGATAACCGATGCTGTGTTCGAGTCGTTTTCCGGGCTGACTACCACGGGTGCGACGGTTATCTCGCACCTTGATGGACTGCCGGCATCGATCCTGTTTTACCGCCAGT
>JAOUCV010000429.1 GCA_029859555.1 Gammaproteobacteria bacterium | reverse complement strand
CTCGATCAGCCCGTCCCCGGTTTCACGATAGAGCGTGTTGCGATCACGTATCACGTCCAGCCCCAGCGAAACGCGCTGACTGAATGACCAGGCAAACGCCGCGAAGATAGTCAGCAGGATGACCGCATAAACAATGATGCGCGGCCTGACAAGCTGCGTCTTGCCGCCGTTCATGGCATGTTCTGTGGTGTACTTTATCAGGCCCTTCTCATAGCCCATCTTGTCCATGACATCATCACAGGCATCAATACAGGCCGAGCAGGCAATACAGTCGTACTGCAGTCCATCACGAATATCGATACCGGTCGGACAGACCTGTACGCACAGCGTGCAATCAATGCAGTCACCCAGCCCCTTCTCAACCGGATCGACACTGCGCTTGCGGGAACCACGCGGTTCGCCACGTGCAGGTATATAAGAGACGATCAAAGTGTCCTTGTCGAACATGGCACTCTGGAAGCGCGCATAGGGGCACATGTACTTGCACACCTGCTCGCGCATAAAACCGGCGTTACCGTAGGTCGCAAAGCCGTAGAAAAGCACCCAGAAGGTTTCCCATGGCCCAAGATGAAACGTCAGCAAGCTCTGGCCCAGCTCAATAATCGGCGTGAAATAACCAACGAAGGTAAAACCGGTCCAGGCCGAAAAGGCAATCCACAGAAAGTGCTTTGTGGCCTTGATGCGAAACTTGCGTGCATTCAGCGGCAGCGCATCCAGCTTCTGCTGCTTCATGCGATCGCCCTCGACCTTGCGTTCAATCCACAGAAAAGCCTCGGTCCAGACGGTCTGCGGGCAGGCGTAACCACACCAGACACGCCCGGCCAGCGCGGTCACAAAGAACAGCGTCAGGCCGGCAATAATCAGCAACACCGCGAGGTAGAAAAAATCCTGCGGCCAGAGTGTTACAAAGAAGATATGAAATTTGCGCGCCGGCAGATCCAGCAACAGTGCCTGCTGACCATCCCAGCGCAGCCACGGCAGAATGTAGTAAATACCAAGCAGACCGAGCACACCCAGCACCCGCAGGCGCGCAAACAGGCCATGCACTTGACGCGGATAGACCTTCTCCGCCTTGGCGTAAAGGGATTCTGCAACCTGCTCGTCAGACCGGGAACCCGTAGCCGGGCCGGTAGTATCAGGATTTGTCATGCCGAGGCCTTACTGGTCCCGGGATTTCGGGAGGTTTCGCATACAGTTGGTCATTGCGAAGTACAGCGTACCGATACCCGAAACGGCGGATACCAGCCAGAACAGGAGAAAACCGATGGAGTAAACCCCCAGGCGACCAAGCTCTGCCTGCTCGCCAAAGGGGTACAGATCATCCGGATCAAAGGCAGAAAAAAACAGGCCGGTGGCCACAATTGCCACCAGAAAAGACGGCCACAGAATGGCAATACATTTCTGCTGTTTGGGTACCTGTAGATCTGCCATGAGTTCAATCCTCCAAACAAACCACCACAGACAGCACTACTCTTCGAGTGCTTCCTGTCCGGTAGACAGGCTGTAAACATAAGCGGCCAGCAAGTGCACCTTGTCCTCACCCAGGAAATCACGGTGTGGCGGCATGACACCCACGCGACCATTGGCAATGGTTTCCATCACCTGCTTGCTGGAGCCACCGTATAACCAGATACTATCCGTCAGATTCGGCGCACCCAGGGCCTGGTTGCCGGTGCCGTCGGCACCGTGACAGGCGACACACAACATCTGGTATTTCTCGCCGCCGCGCGCTGCAGCCGCCTGGTCTACGTCGCGCCCGCTCAGGCTGAAAACAAATTCAGTAACATCAGCGACGCCGGCATCACCGCCAAGGGCATCTGCCCAGGCCGGCATCACGCCGTTACGCCCATCCAGTATGGTCTGCTGGATCACATCAGGGCCTCCGCCATAGAGCCAGTCGTTATCACGCAGATTGGGGAAGCCGCGTGCACCACGCGCATCCGAGCCATGACAGGTGGCGCAATAGTTCACGAACAGACGTTCGCCCATACGGCGAGCCTCCGGGTCAGCTGCCACTGCAACGATAGGCATTTCCTGGAATTTCTTGAACAACGGACCGTATTTCGCATCGGCAATATCAATCTCACGCTCATATTGTCCGGTCGATGTCCACCCGAGGAAGCCCTTGAAGGTACCCAGCCCTGGATACAGGGCCAGGTAGCCAATACTGAAGTACAGCGTGATGTAAAACATGTTCAGCCACCAGCGCGGCAGCGGATTGTTGAGTTCTACCAGGTCATCGTCCCATACATGGCCCATCTCCTTGCCTTGTTCTTCC
>JAOUCV010000092.1 GCA_029859555.1 Gammaproteobacteria bacterium | reverse complement strand
TCTCGTAAGTACATTGCTGAAATGAGTACACGCTTTCATCGCAAGCTGGCAGTTGACGCGACTGTTTGTCATCCGGTTGATGCCGTGCTGACCGGGCGGCGCAACAATCCACCGGAGCCGGGTATTCGTTCGCTGGCAGTGTATAACCCGATTCACTATCAGCAACTGCCGGAACTGTTTATGGACTTCATTTGCAGTCTCACTGGCAAGTCACCGTCAACCACGGGCGCCGGTAGCGAGGGTGCGCTGACCAAGGGTCCGTTTAACGCACTGCGTACCACGGCTGATCTCAACAATGCACTGGTTTCATATATTTTGACCGGCTATGCGGGATTCTCCAGTTCGGCCGGTTATGTTGGCCCGGAAGTGCGTGTCGATCATGACATCAGCCTGCTGGTGCCGGAAATATGGGCACGGCTGTCAGCCGAGGAGCGTACACCGGAATACCTGAGAGAACACGGTTATCTCGAACGGCTTGAAGACTTTGAGCACAACGGCAAGCCGGTGATGGCGAGTCGTCTGGGTTTTCGTATTACCGAGCATTTTGTGCATGGATTCTTCGGCAAGATCTTTGACAATCCAGGCGCCGTTTTCACAGAGGCTATCTTGAAGCCGGAGACACAGGATATGGAATCCTATGTTGATGGCATCCATAACATTGTTGAGGCGCAGCAGCGTGTCGCGCTGCAATATCTCGAAGATGGCAGTATCGCAGATGCCTGTCCGCCGTTACAGGCCCTGCTGATCATTATGGCGACCGGCAAGTACCTGGGCATGGATGCGCATCATGCCGAATTCCGGGAAATGTTCACACGTGAGAATCTGCTGGCATCAGACTGGTACAAGGAACGTCTCGAGATCAAGCAGCAACGCGATATTGCCATGTGGACCCGTCACGTGGATACCCTGAATCAATTCCTCGATGATGCTGATTATGCCGATGAAGCCAGGCGTCTCGGTATTCCTGCGCGCCTGAACGTGGCGGTAGAGAAGCTGGAAATGGTCTCGAACCCGGATTATCTGAATGAGCTTGTCGGTACGCTGGGGGCAGATCCACTGCAGCCGGTAGCTGCCGAGACCGGGGAAAACGTCATCACCTGGAACAAGGCGAAACTCTCGAAACCGGATGCCGATGGCGAGGTCATGGAGGCTGCTTCCACGCGCGCCTATAAAACCCAGTCATTTATCCAGCGAGTGAAATCCAGGTTTAAAAGAATACGTTTGAACTAGGATCAAACAGGGTGCCACGTGGCTGACATTATCCCGTTCAGGAAGCCAACGGCATCCGAAAAAGCCAGGGGCAAGACCCTCTGTAAACGCGGGTTTCACAAGTGGGTTCTTTCAAAGGATAAACGTTTCGATTCGCAGCAGGGCAGACTGGTGACCAGCTACTGCTGCGAACGCTGTGGTGTGCTGAAGACGACGGCGCATTAGCCGGGGTTTTAATCGCGCTGACAAGGCGCAAGCTTTTTTATCCGGATTAGCCAGGCAGCTGATTCCAGCTGATCAGGTCCTGTATCAGCTGAATAGTTGCGAACAAGGTTGAGGCGAAGAAACCGCATACCGGCACCCAGATCGGTACACGAATGACGCCGGCAGGGTGTGGTTGGCGTTTCTTGAGGCGCCATAGCGACAGATTAATCAGTGAAAAAACCACCAGCAGGAAATAGCTGGTCGCTTTCGCCAGCGTCTCCAGCGGTAGCCACAGTGCCATCATCAGTACCAGTAACGCTACAACCCCTGTTGCGAATACCGGTGTACGTGTAGTTGCATGTACCAGCGCAAATACAGACGGCAGCCAGCGTTTTCTCCCCATGCCGTAACAGACGCGTGAGGCCATGATGATCTGGATCAGGGCACCGTTGATGACGGCGAGCATACTGATCAGGGTGATTAAAACCGGCTCCCTGCCGGTAATCTGTTGATACAGATAGGCCAGCGGGGCATCCGAAGTCGCCAGTTGTGTGCCGGATACGCTGGTGACTGCCGCCAGTGCCACCAGAAAGTACAGTACCGATGAAAGCGCCAGCGCGATCAGGATCGCCCGTGGCAGGTTGCGGCGGGGATGTTGCACTTCTTCTGCTACATTCACCATATCCTCAAAGCCGATGAAGGCATAAAAGGCCAGGAATCCGCCGATAAATATGCCCTGCCAGACACCGAACTCTGCCAACGGTGAGAAATCAGCAGCCACTGCTTGCAGCTCTATCAGCCCGGGAGAGGCAACACCGATGATAATGAGCAAACCGGTGATTTCTATCAGGGTAATTACGGCCGCGACCAGTACGGATTCACTGATGCCCCAGGCGGCAATTCCGCCCAGCAGCAGGGACAAGACCAGCAGCACTGCGGCGTCATGGATGGGAAAAAAGACCTGCAGGTAGCCGGTGAATCCCCGCAGGATGGTGGCTGCCGATACCACCCCGGCCAGCACGATCAGCAGCCCGACCAGTCGTGAGATCGACTCTATGCCGATGCCTTCCTGTACATAGACAGCTTCCCCGGCGCTTAACGGGAACCGTGCCGAGAGCTCGGCATAGGCAAAGGCTGACAGGCTGGCCAGCAGTGCTGCGAGCAGGAATGACAGCGGCGCATACATCCCGGCGTGCCCCACCACCTTGCCGACCAGTACGTATATTCCCGCACCGAGGATATTACCCAGCCCGTAGAAAGTAACCAGTGGCAGCGACAGGGCGCGCTTCAGAGTGGCCGGTTGTGTTTCAGTGCTGTGATCGCTGGCAGCCATATCTGCATTATTACATGCAGGGAGAGCAGGACTGATGAATTAATTAGCGGCTTACTTGATTATCGTCAAGAGCCTGCCCTATAAAATCAGCTACAAATAGAGTGCTGTATAGCAGGCATCATAAAATTGATATCCTTTGCCTGCTGAAGTGACATGTGATTTAGTACGCACTGTAAAAAAGTATCTTTCATATGCATCTGACTTGTAGTCCCCCGGTCCGGATTCCGGATGGCTGGCGGGCGCTGATATAAGTAAAACGGAGTAGCGTTGGAACAACTACGAGTATTTGCCGGTTCTTTGCTATCAAGCTTTCGTGATTTGCTGCCAATCATCCTGGTCGTGGCATTTTTCCAGATATTTGTAATCAGGCAGCCGGTGCCGGATTTCGGCAGAATTCTGGCAGGTTGTGGGCTGGTCATTTTCGGGCTTACTTTTTTTATTCGTGGCCTGGAGCAGGCGCTGTTTCCAATTGGTGAATCCATTGCCTATGCCTTTGCCCGCAAGGGTAATGTGTTCTGGTTGCTGCTGTTTGCCTTTGCGCTGGGGTTTGGTACTACCATTGCCGAACCTGCGCTGACGGCAGTCACAGCAAAGGCAGCTGTTATTGCTGCACGTGACGGGGCAATTGCGACCGACAAGGCAGTAATGGCGGACTATGCGCTTGGACTCAGATTGACTGTGGCCATTTCAGTGGGGGTGGCTATCGTAATCGGTGTGTTCCGTATCCTTCGTGGCTGGCCAATCCAGTACCTGATCATGGGTGGTTATGCCGGTGTCGTGATTATGACGTTTTTTGCCCCGCAGGAGATTATCGGCATTGCCTATGATTCAGGTGGCGTGACCACATCAACGGTGACAGTGCCGCTGGTTACCGCACTGGGTGTAGGCCTGGCGAGCAGTATCAAGGGACGCAACCCGATGGTTGACGGTTTTGGGCTGATTGCCTTTGCCTCGTTAACGCCGATTATATTTGTCATGGGCTACGGCATGATTATCTGATGGACTTGCTACAAAAAATACTGGATACCGGCTTGTCGACGATCACGGATGTGTTACCGATCGTGCTTATTATTTTTGGCTTTCAGGTGCTGGTGCTGCGACAGAGAGTTACCAAGTTGAAACGGGTGCTGACCGGGTTTGTCTACGTACTGATCGGGTTGACGCTGTTCCTGGTAGGGCTGGAGGTGGCATTGTTTCCAGTTGGAAAGCTGATGGCGCAGCAGCTGACTGATCCGGATTTTATCAAGCAGACAGCCGGGGTGCTTTCGGGTAGCTTGCGATGGGATGACTATGCCTGGGTTTACCTGTTTGCTGCGGCGATAGGTTTTGCTACAACGGTGGCCGAGCCGGCACTGATTGCAGTTGCCATCAAGGCACAGCAGGTATCAGGTGGCGCTGTCACAGTCTGGGGGCTGCGCGTGGCCGTGGCCGTCGGCGTGGCTGCCGGTATTGCACTGGGTGCTTTTCGAATCGTTACGGGTACGCCGCTGCATTACTATATTATCTCCGGTTATATTGTCGTCATTCTTCAGACCCTGTATGCGCCGCGTATGATTGTCGCGCTGGCCTATGATTCAGGTGGTGTGACTACCTCTACCGTTACCGTGCCGCTGGTTACCGCGCTCGGTCTCGGGCTTGCCAGTAATATTCCAGGGCGCAGTGCGTTGATTGATGGTTTTGGCCTGATTGCATTCGCCAGTTTGTTTCCTATTATGACAGTGATGGGCTATGCGCAGCTCGGTGAATGGCGTGCGCGCAGGAATTTGAACAGACAGATGCGGCTCGAAGCAGCCGGGGACAGCCATGATGAGTAGGCTACAGAGACGGCAGGACGTGCTGTTTTCACGATTAAATATACGGCGGTTCGCAAGGAAAATGCCCGCAACCGTTCAGTTTTTTCAGAGAGGTAATTGATTATGCACTTCAAACTTATTATTGCGCTGGTAGAAGATAAAAAGACAGACAAGCTGATGCGGGCAGCGCGTAGTGCCGGCGCAACCGGAGCGACGGTGGTTAACCAGGTGCGCGGCGAAGGTATTGAAACCGTAAAGACTTTTTTTGGTCTTGAGCTGGAAACGGCGCGGGATATGCTGATGTTTCTTGTAGAGGAGCATTTAAGTCGGAAAGTTATCGAACACATTGCCGAAGTCGGGAAATTCGAGGCTTCCCCGGGGGCCGGCATTGCCTTCCAGCTGGATGTTGAAGATATAGTCGGTGCCAATCGGCAAATCAGCAAATTGCATGATGCCGTGGAGGACAAGCTGTGAGTGAAGTCGAACCCGTGCGTGTCAAGGACGTTATGACGAACAACTACCAGCTGGTGGACGGCTTGATAATGGTTAATGAGGCGCTGTCTGTTATGAAGTCCTCGGGTTCTGTTGTACTGATAGTAGACAAGCGTCATGCGAATGATGAATACGGTATCGTGCTGCTCTCGGATATTGCCCGGGATGTACTGGCGGTTGATCGTTCCCCGGAGCGGGTCAATATTTATGAAATCATGAGCAAACCGGTAGTGAGTGTCGATCCGGAAATGGATATTCGTTATTGCGCACGCCTGTTCCACCGGCTGGGGTTTTCCTATGCGCCGGTTACTTATTCTGGCGAATTGCGGGGCATGATCGGTTATGCGGAGATGCTGCTGGATGGCCTGCTCGACAGCTGACACAGGCCTTGATCAAGCGGCTGCCTGGCGTGCGCCAGGCGTGCATTAACAGTAGAAAATATTATCGGAGTAACTGCAGTATCGATGGCTGGCTGGATAACCTGTATCAGGATACAGCCCGGGTCCTGATGTCTGCTTTATGTTCGGGGCCCAGTGGCTTGAGGGTAACAAGCAGCACCGGCAGCAAGGTCAGGTCGGCGAACAGTGCGACCAGCATGGAAAAGCCGGTCAGTAAACCAAAATAGATGGTCGGTACGAAGTTGGAAAGCGAAAGAATGGTGAAGCCGAGCATAATGGTGATGGCGGTATAGTACATGGCGCGACCAATACTGTTGTGGCAGCGTTCCACGCTAGCCCAGTAGTTGCGGTCCTTGCTGAATTCCCGTGTAAACCTGTGTACGTAATGGATGGTGTTATCAACCGCGATACCGATTACGATTGCGGCTATGGTGATGGTCATTATGTCCAGTGATATTCCCAGCCAGCCCATCAGTCCCAGTACCTGGGCGGCGGCAACGATATTCGGGATGATGGCTATAAACGCCATGCCGAGACTGCGAAACGAGATTACGAACATCAGCATGATTGCAGTGAATACCACGCCGAGAGTCAGTATCTGTGAGTGAAACAGGCTCTGCAACATATTGTTGTAGAGTACCAGCATACCGGAAACATGCACCTGTTCTTCAGCGAGCCCGGTTTCCTCGACCAGGTAGTGGCGAATCTTGCGGATAAGTTGTTCACGTTTCAGCGACGGGTCAGATTCGAAGACGCGTATTCCGAAGCGCAGCTGGTTGCCGTCTTCAGACATATAGGGTGAAAACAATGATTCCTTTATGTCGTTTGGCAGTTTCTTATAGAGGATTGACAGAAAAAAATCGTCAATGGGTTTGCCTTCATTGAGACTCTCAAGCATGCGTGTTGTTGTCACCACAGACAGCACCTTGCCGGTCTCGGGAAGACTGTCAAGATAATCATGAATAGCGCTGGCATCTTTTAGTCCGTATGAGTTGAACCAGAAGCTGGTGCCGGTGATACCCGCATCTTCGTCTGTCGTCGTGAAAAGATCATCCATGAAGGGTTCGTCTGTATAGTCCTCGTATTGCTCCTCAATGGCGGCAGGTTCAGGGGGTGCATCAATGATGACATCGAGGGGAGTTGTGCCACCGAGCCTGCGATCGATCAGTGCCATGCCCTGGTAAATTTCTGTTGATTCCTTGAAATAGTCAATGAAGCGGTTCTCGACGCCGAGCCGGGTTATGCCGGCAATGCTGAGCGCAATAATGACGATGAATAAAAGCAATGTTGTGCGACTGTAGCGTCTGATCAGGCGTGCGAAAAAGCCGGTGATGGCAGCTGTGATATCGCGTCTTGAAGAAGGCTGGCCGGGTTGCAGAAACATCAGCGAGGCAGGGAACAGGGTGAATGCCAGTACAAAAGCGAGTGCGATTCCGAAAGCCATCATCCAGCCGAAATCGATCACCGGGCGTATGCCGCTGAACAGCAGGGAGCCAAAGGCGACGATAGTGGTGATGGCGGTGTAGAAGCAGGACGATACCTTGGTCCTGACTGTTTCGCGAACCAGCGCATACTGGCTGGCAGAAGGACTGTCTGCATGCAGTTCGCGATAGCGGACTATCAGGTGAATAGTCAGTGACAGGGTGATTATCAGCAGCAGTGAAATAAAATTGGAGGAGACCACGGTTACCGCCCAGTCAGTCAGTCCCAGGTAGCCAACCATGATGAGCCCGGTAACAAGACAGGTCATCATGGGCAGTAGCACCCAGCGCGGTTTTCGAAATGCCGTGGCGAGAATAATGAAGAGAAAACACAGTACCCCGAGACCAAAAATAACCAGGTCATGGCGGATGAATTCGATGGAATCCGCGACTATCATGGGGACGCCGCCAAGATGCAATACTGCATGCTCGCGGTGCCTGTCGAGGATATTGCGGACCGCCAGAATATCCCCGCTTTGTTGCTCAAGCAGGCCGTCACTGTATTCATCAAACTGCCGCGAAACGCTGGCGAGTTCAGATTCTTCCGCGGCTGTGAGGGTGTTATTGAGGCGTTTTTCCCGTAACAGATCACGCCGCTCAAGCAGCGCGTGATAGGTGTCATCGCGTTTGAAATTAATCTGCAATGCCGTGGTGGCAGCATCACTGCTGATCAGCAGGTTGTGGTAAAGCGGGCTGCTTGTGAATTCTTCTCTGGCCAGCGCCCTGTCTGTTCCCGGTGTTTCCAGTGTGCGTGTTTTCCGGGTTATCTCGGTGAGGGTGA
>JAOUCV010000428.1 GCA_029859555.1 Gammaproteobacteria bacterium | reverse complement strand
AGCCTGACTGGTGAGGCCGACCCGGAACAGGAAAGCATGGTTGCGTCGCTGGAACAGGCCGGTGAGCCGGTTGTTCGAATTATGCTTGAAGATCGCTATACGCTGGGCCAGGAATTTTTTCGCTGGGAAATAGCGACTGCAGTCGCCGGTTCCGTGATGAGGCTCAATCCTTTTGATCAGCCGGATGTCGAGGCCAGCAAGGTCGAGGCGCGTCGCATAACCGATGCCTATGAGTCCACTGGCAGTTTGCCGCAACAGGAGCCGCTGGCAACGGATGGACAGCTGACATTGTTTGCCGATGCACGAAATGCGACCGAGTTAACTGCGGCTGCCGACGGGCCCGGCGTGGCTGCTCTTTTAAAAGCACATTTCTCGCGGATTGCTGCCGGGGATTATGTCGCCTTGCTGGCCTATCTGGACAGAAATGCTGCCAATACTGCCGGGTTGCAGCAGCTCCGGGATGCCGTGCGGCAGGGTGGAAAAACAGCCAGTTGCCTGGGTTTTGGGCCACGTTTTCTGCACTCAACCGGTCAGGCCTACAAGGGTGGGCCCAATAGCGGCGTTTTTCTGCAGATTACCGCGGATGCCGCTGAAGACATCGATGTGCCGGGGCGCAGCTACAGCTTCGGGGTGGTCGAGGCGGCCCAGGCGCAGGGCGATCTTGCCGTGCTGGCTGAGCGGGGTCGCCGGGCGTTGCGGGTACATCTGGGTAATGATGTGGCAGCCGGACTGGCGCAGCTCAACAGTCTGCTGGCTGGCTAAGGCAGCCGGATTCCCGGTAATTTTCTGGCATTGTTGGCGAAATGCTGCAAACGGGCCTCTTTAGGGCTCAATTCTTCTGTAAACTTGTCGTTATGAAAGATGGGCTTACCGGGGAACCAGAAATTTCAACATGGAACATTTGATAGCACCGCACGGCGGCAAGCTTTGTAACCTGCTGGTTGACGAAGATCGCGCAGAAACACTCAAGGCAGATTCCGGCGATTTTCTCTCTATTCCACTGAATCAACGCCAGTTATGCGACCTGGAGTTGCTGCTGTGTGGCGGTCTTTCGCCGTTGTCCGGTTTTATGCAACAGGATGCCTATGAGTCGGTGATCGATAATCTGTGCCTGCCGGACGGCTCGCTCTGGTCGATCCCGATCACCTTTGATGTCCCTGCCGCGCAGGCCGGGAAGATAGCGCCGGGGCAGCAGCTGGCACTGCGCGATGATGAAGGCTTTATGCTGGCGATACTGACCGTGGCTGACAAGTGGCAGCCCGACAAGCAGCGTGAGGCAAAGGAAATCTTCGGCACCACCTCCACGGCGCACCCTGGTGTGCGTTACCTGATGGAGCAGGTGCATGATACCTACATAGGGGGTGAGGTGACGGGTGTGCAGATGCCCATTCACAATGATTTTGAAACCCTGCGTGATACGCCGGAAGAATTACGCCACCTGTTTGCCAAGCAGGGCTGGCAAAACGTGGTCGGTTTTCATACCTGCAAGCCGATGCATCGCCTGCACCGCGAGCTGACCCTGCAGGCGGCAAAAGAAGCGCAGGCGAATATTCTGCTACATCCCTCAGTCGGCATGACCAAGCCGGGTGATCTGCATTACTACGCGCGCGTGCATTGCTACCAGGCGATACGGCGGCATTACCCGCACAACATGGCGGTGTTGTCGCTACTGCCCTCGGCGGTACGCATGGCCGGGCCGCGCGAAGTGTTGCTGAATGCCATTATTCGCCAGAACTATGGCTGTTCACATTATATAGTCGGACCGGAGCACGCGGCCCCGCCGGGTGTGCGTGACGACGAGCGGCGCTTTTATCCACGCTATGCCGCACAAAAGATGATGGAAGCGCAGCAGCACAAGCTGGAAATACAAATGGTGCCGGTCAGGGAAATCAGCTTCATGCCGGACTCCGGCACCTTTAAGCCGGATGACAGGCAAGGCAAGCAGGGCATCAGTTTCACTGAAAAGGATTTGCAGCAGCACCTGGAGCAGGGACTGGAAGTGCCTGCCTGGTTTTCCTATCCGGATGTGCTGTCGGCATTGCGGAAGGTGTATCCGCCGCGCAGTAAAAAAGGCATTACCCTGTTCTTCACAGGTCTGTCGGGATCGGGCAAGTCAACGCTTGCAAAAATCCTGCATGCAAAATTTATTGAAGAGGGCGGCCGGCCGGTGACCCTGCTGGATGGTGATGTGGTGCGTTTGAACCTGTCCAGCGAGCTGGGTTTTTCAAAAGAGCATCGCAATATCAACGTGCGTCGCATCGGTTTTGTTGCCAGCGAGATCACCAA
>JAOUCV010000091.1 GCA_029859555.1 Gammaproteobacteria bacterium | reverse complement strand
CTCACCCTTTCCAAGCTTGATCAGACGGACACCCTGGGTATTTCTGCCCATCACGGAAATCTCGTTGACGCGGGTACGCACCAGGGTGCCACCACCGCTGATCAGCATCACCTCGTCATTGTCATCGGCAGGCACGGCCCCCACAACCGGACCGTTTCTGTCGGTAACCTGAATGGCTATGACCCCCTGACCACCACGCCCGTAAACCGGGTAGTCCTCTACCATGGTTCGCTTGCCATAACCGCTTTCGGTGGCCGTCAGTACCGGGCTGTCACTGGCTATAATGAGGGAAATAACGCGCTTGTCAGCCGGCAGCTTGATGCCGCGCACACCGCAGGCGGTACGCCCCATGGCACGCACATCGGTTTCCTTAAAGCGAATAACCTTGCCGGCATCGCTGAACAGCATAATATCTTTGGAGCCATCGGTGACGGCAACATCAATCAGGTAATCGCCTTCACGCAGATCAATACCGATAATGCCGTTGGCACGCTGACGCGAGAAGCCGTTCAGCGAAGTCTTCTTCACGGTGCCCATCGCCGTTGCCATGAAGACATAATGATCCTCGGTAAATTCGCGTACCGGCAGAATTGCATTAATGCGTTCGTCCGCTTCCAGCGGCAACAGATTGACAATCGGCTTGCCACGCGATGCGCGGCTCGCCTGCGGCAACTCATAGACCTTCATCCAGTAGACCTTGCCACGACTGGAAAAACATAAAATAGTGTCATGCGTACTGGCTATAAAGAGCTTGTCGATGAAATCCTCTTCCTTGACATCGGCGGCACTCTTGCCGCGTCCGCCTCGCCGCTGCGCACGATAATCGGTCAGTGGCTGGGACTTCGCATAACCGGCATGTGAAAGCGTCACCACGACATCTTCCTCGGTGATCAGGTCTTCCAGCTTGAGGTCAAGATGGTCCGTCAGGATTTCGGTGCGGCGCTCGTCTCCAAACTGCTCCAGCAGAGCCTCCAGCTCTTCACGAATCACCTGCATGAGTCGTTCCGGATCGCGCAGGATGGCCAGTAATTCCTCGATAATATCGAGCAGTTCCTTGTACTCATTGACGATCTTGTCCTGTTCAAGTCCGGTCAACTGGTGCAGGCGCAGATCAAGAATTGCCTGCGTTTGTTTGTCGGACAGGCGATAACCATCTTCGACCAGGCCAAAGCCTGCTTCCAGGTCCTCCGGCCGTGAGGCATCGGCACCACTGCGTTCCAGCATGCCCATCACTTCGCCCGGCTCCCAGCTGCGTTCCATCAGTGCCAGCTTGGCAACACCACGATCGGGCGATGCCTTGATAATACGGATCACCTCGTCAATATTGGACAAGGCGACCGACAGGCCTTCCAATATATGTGCACGCTGCCGTGCCTTGCGCAGGTCAAACACGGTGCGCCGGGTCACTACATCACGGCGGTGCCTGATAAAGGCTTCCAGGCACTGTTTCAGATTCAGCAGCTGCGGGCGACCATCAACCAGCGCCACCATGTTAATACCGAAAACATTTTGCAACTGGGTGTGCTGATAAAGGTTATTCAGCACAACCTCGGCAACTTCACCGCGCTTGAGGTCTACCACCATGCGCATGCCGTCCTTGTCCGACTCATCGCGCAGTCCGGAAATACCCTCTATCTTGCGATCCTTGACCAGTTCAGCAATCTTCTCAAGCAGACGCGCCTTGTTAACCTGGTAGGGCAACTCGGTAAAAACCAGCTTTTGCCGTCCCTTGTCATTCTCTTCCACATGACTGCGCGCGCGGATATGAATGCGGCCACGGCCGGTTCGGTAGGCTTCATGAATACCGCGAACACCATTAATGATGCCGGCAGTCGGAAAGTCCGGACCCGGAACATGCTCCATGAGACCGGCAATATCAATATCCGGATTAGCGATCAGCGCCAGACAGGCATTAATAATTTCAGTCAGGTTATGCGGCGGGATGTTGGTCGCCATACCCACGGCAATACCGGCAGAACCGTTGACCAGCAGGTTCGGCACCCGCGTTGGAAAAACCGCCGGCTCGTGTTCCGTCTCGTCATAGTTGGCAACGTAATCGACGGTTTCCTTTTCAAGATCGGCAATCAGCTCATGTGCGATCTTCGACATGCGTACTTCTGTATAACGCATGGCGGCCGGGGAATCCCCGTCGACGGAACCAAAATTACCCTGGCCATCAACCAGCATGTAGCGCAGGGAAAACGGTTGTGCCATGCGCACAATGGTGTCGTAAACCGCGGTGTCGCCGTGCGGGTGATACTTACCAATGACATCACCGACAATACGCGCCGATTTCTTGTAAGGTTTGTTCCAGTCGTTACCGAGTTCGCTCATGGCAAACAGCGCACGTCGATGCACCGGCTTCAGGCCGTCACGAACATCCGGCAAGGCACGCCCCACGATGACGCTCATGGCGTAATCGAGGTAGGATTGTTTCATCTCGTCTTCGAGGTTGACGGGCAGAACTTCTTTCGCGAAATCGGTCATTTGGAAAGTTTTTGTCGTTCCCTAGTTGATACAGGTTTCAGGCTGTGACATGGCAGATACGGCAATGACAGCAATAAAGGAGGCGCATTTTAGCACACCCGACTCCCCCACTACACATGAAAAATCTCGCTTTATCGCCTCACTCAGGCGCTCTATCGGGAAATTACACTAAAAATCAGTTGTTTTAGCCGTCAGGCTGCTGTGCATTGCTCAAAGACAACAGTTTTTCCCTGTCAGGCGCATGCACCACCCCCGCCTCCGTTACCAAACAGTCGACCAAGGCAGCCGGCGTGACATCAAACGCAGGATTCCAGCCCGCCGCGCCGGCGGCAGCTACCCGCTGACCTGCCAACTCCAGCACCTCGTTATCCGGCCGCTGCTCTATGGTGACCTGGTCACCGGCGGGCATAGCCATATCCAGTGTCGACAGCGGCGCCACTACCATCATTCTGACACCGTGATAGCGGCAGGAAACCGCCAGCTGATAGGTTCCGATCTTGTTAATAACATCACCGTTGGCGGCCACCCTGTCGGCCCCGGTAATTACCCATTGCAGCTGCCCGCCCTGCATCAGGAACGCCGCTGAATTATCTGTTATCAGGGTTACCGGTATCCGGTCATGTATCAGTTCCCAGGCGGTCAGGCGGGCGCCCTGCAACCAGGGACGCGTTTCGCAGGCATAAATTTTTTCCAGCTTGCCGGCACTCCAGGCGCTCCTGATGACACCCAGCGCCGTGCCATAACCACCCGTTGCCAGCGAGCCGGCATTACAGTAGGTAAGCACCGAATCGCCTTTATTTATAAGGTTTTCTCCATAGGCGCCCATGCGGATATTGGCCTCAATATCCTCGCGGTGGATACGGGCAGCCACTGCCAGCAACACCTCTACCGGCTCAACAGGGGTTACCCGTAAACAGGCACGCATCTGCTCAATCGCCCAGACCAGGTTGACTGCCGTTGGCCGTGCAGCGGCCAGCAAATTCATATCGCCCTCTACCCGGGAGAGCCAGTCATGCGATGCCTCGCGGTAGTGCTGTCGCGCTGACAACACCACGCCATAAGCCGCCGTGATACCGATAGCCGGCGCACCACGCACTACCATTTTAGTGATTGCATCTGCAGCTGCAGGTGCATCTTCAATAGTCAGGTAGACGTCTTCGCCGGGCAGTCGCCGCTGATCCAGCAAGCGCAGTCCTGCATCCGTCCATTCGATTGCGGAAAAGGCAGTAGTATTCTCAGTCATGGGCTCCGGATATCCGTTAAAATGGTCAAGGCTAGAATAATTCTAATAATCAAGGATAGAACAAGTCTGTGGTATTGTACTGATTCAAACTGAAAATTTCGTTATTTTGGGGCTGGCTTCAATTTGTATATGCGTCTAGAATACGCCCACTGAATACAGAACAAGAAGTTTCTTTTTAAACCGTACTACCACAGGAGTGGCCATAATGAAGAATGTCTATCGAATCGGAGGGCTTGCTTCCTCAATCGCTGTAGGCTTGCTATTCGCAAACACTGTTCTCGCTGACGCGGGCGGCACTGTAAATGAAAGCTATCTGGGTGATGGCAAACACCACTATGTAAGAGACAGTAGCGGCAATTGCGTGCGCACCAGCTCCTGGAAAGTCGAGGACATGACAATCGATTGTGGTGCAGAACCACCTGTTGTTGAAAATGTGCCGGTTCCCCCTCCTGCACCGGTTTACGAGAAGAACACCGTGTCTGCCGAAGCGCTCTTCGATCACGACAAGTCAACACTCAAGCCAGCCGGCAAGCAAGCACTGCAAGACCTGGGTGATTCCATCAAGGCCAAGGGTGCACGCGTCGTCGACATTGATGTTATCGGACACACCGACAGCGATGGCACCGAAGAATACAACCAGGCACTCTCCGTTCGCCGCGCACAGTCCGTCAAGGACTATCTGGTCAGTGAAGGCGTAGATCCTGCCATCATCGACGTCAGCGGTCAGGGCGAACTCAACCCGGTCGTCAGCAATGCTACCAAGGAAGGTCGTGCCCAGAACCGTCGTGTTGATATTCTTGTCGGTGTAACTGCCCCGATGGAATAAGACTCCGGTCTGTAGTCTCAAAAACCCGTCACCTGGCAGCAGGTGGCGGGTTTTTTTATGCGCCAGCCAGCAGTCGCGGACGGCTACCCGACAGGATCAAGCCTCCGTTATACTTGCAGATATCAGAAACCGCAGAACAATCACATGACTGAAGTCGACACGCTCATTCACGCCCGCTGGCTGGCACCGGTTGAACCGGTGGCAACCGTGTATGAGCACCACAGCCTTGTCATCCAGGAAGGTCGCATTCTGGATATCCTGCCGACCGACCAGGCGACCAGCACCTATAACGCAGACATCGAACACTCACTGGATCGCCACCTGCTGATACCCGGACTGATTAACGCACATACACATGCCGCCATGTCCCTGTTACGCGGCCTTGCTGACGACCTGCCACTGCATGAATGGCTCAATGAACATATCTGGCCGGCGGAGACACGCTGGGTAAACGAAGAATTTGTACACGATGGTACCCAGCTGGCTATGGCGGAAATGCTGCGCTGCGGCACCACCTGCTTCAATGACATGTACTTTTTTCCGGATATCGCTGCACGCGCCGCTGCACATTGCGGCATGCGCGCCAGTATCGGCCTGATCGTTCTGGACTTTCCGACCATATGGGCACGTGATGCGGATGAATACATCTCAAAAGGGCTGGCCGTGCATGACCAGTACCGCAGTGACCCGCTGATCACAACCCTGTTTGCACCGCATGCACCCTACACGGTCTCGGACAAACCGCTGGAACATATCCGCGTACTCGCTGACGAACTGGATATAGGCATTCACATGCACATCCACGAAACAGCCGAAGAAATTGACAAGGCCATCGAACTGACCGGCAAGCGACCACTACAAAGACTGCATGAACTGGGACTCGCCTCGCCCGCCCTGCTCGCCGTTCATATGACACAGCTGGGCACTGAGGACATCAGTGACTATGCCACCAGCGGCGGACATGTGGTGCACTGCCCGGAGTCCAACCTGAAACTGGCCAGCGGCTTCTGCCCGACCCAGGCACTGACAACAGCCGGGGTCAATGTCGCGCTGGGCACTGACGGCGCTGCCAGCAACAATGACCTCGACATGCTTGGCGAGATGCGTACCGCAGCACTGCTGGGCAAGGCGGTCAGTAATGATGCCAGCGCCTTGCCGGCATGCGAAATACTGCGCATGGCGACTATCAATGGTGCACGCGCGCTGGGCATCAGCGATGACACCGGCTCACTGGTCAAGGGAAAATGGGCAGATATGACGGCCGTCTGCATGGATACACTGGAAACGCAGCCATTATATGACCCTGTTTCACAACTGGTGTACGCTTGCGGGCGTGAGCAGGTAACGGATGTCTGGGTGGCCGGGCAACACCTGCTAAAGGACCGCTGCCTGACTACACTGGATGGCAATGACATTATCGAACGCGCCCGCGAGTGGAAAACCCGCATCAGCAGCTAACAGGCATAACACCCGATGACAGCAACCACACATAACGTCGATGCTGACGAAATTGAAAAGTTTGAAAAGCTGGCAAGCCGCTGGTGGGACCCGAACAGTGAATTCAAGCCATTGCACGACATCAATCCACTGCGTCTTGACTATATTGACAGGCTTGCCCCGCTGAAAGACAGAAAGGTCATTGATATCGGTTGTGGTGGCGGCCTGCTGACCGAAGGCATGGCGAAACGCGGCGCACAGGTTATCGGTATCGACATGGGCAAGGCGCCGTTGACCATTGCCCGCCTGCACCAGCATGAATCCGGACTGGACATCGACTACCGCCAGATAACCGCCGAGCAAATGGCTGCCACAGAGAGCGGCAGCTTTGACACGGTGACCTGCCTCGAGATGCTTGAACATGTGCCGGATCCAGCCGCTGTCATCGCTGCCTGCGCACAACTGATCAAGGATGACGGCAGGGTATTCCTGTCCACCATTAACCGTAATCCCAAGGCCTACCTGTTTGCCGTCGTCGGTGCCGAGTACCTGTTGCGGCTGCTGCCGAAGGGCACGCATGACTACAACAAATTCATTCGCCCTTCCGAGATGGAAAAATGGGCGCGCGCTGCCGGACTGCACATGACCGACCTCACAGGCATGAGCTACAACCCGCTGACCCGGGAATACAAACTCGGCTCTGACGTGTCAGTCAACTACCTGGCATGCTTTCGCAAGACCTGATGCCCCGCACCCTGCCGGCTGCCACCACCCGCACCATCCTGTTTGACCTGGATGGCACACTGCTTGATACCGCGCCAGACCTGGCCGATGCGCTGAATAGCCTGTTGCGGGAAAACCGGTGTGAACCACTCCCCTACGAGCACATTCGCCCGGTGGTTTCACATGGTGGTAAGGCGCTGATAAAACTGGGATTCAATATAGACAGCTCGGACGCGGCATTTGAGCCACTGCGGCAGCGGCTACTGGATATCTACCGGGAAAATATCTCGCGCCATACACAACCGTTCCCCGGCATTAACGAACTGCTCGAGAACATCGAACAACGCGGCCTGAACTGGGGCATCGTTACCAACAAACCCGGCTGGCTAACCGAACCGTTGCTGAAAGACCTGGGGCTGTTTGATCGTGCTGCCTGCGTTGTCAGCGGCGATACCCTCGATGAACGCAAGCCACACCCGGCACCGATGCTGCATGCCAGCGAACTTGCCAACAGCAGGCCGGAACACTGTGTATATATAGGTGATGCACAGCGTGATATAGAAGCCGGAAACAATGCCGGCATGCAAACACTGGTCGCCCTGTTTGGCTACATCCAGAAAGACGACGATCCATATAGCTGGAATGCGAACAGCTTGATTGAGCAGCCGGGAGACCTGCTGGTCTGGATGGACAACAACTAGATGTCAGCCAGCCTGCAAATGTCAGCAGACAACCTTGTTGTTCTGATTCCCGCATTACTGCTTGCCGTCATCAGCGGTGCGTTGGGCGTCTACCTCTATCTCACCGGCAAGCTTGCACGCCTGCGCAACGAGTACACGCAGCTTGAAACCGAACTGGACCACGAACGCATGCGTGCACTGGAAAAACAGGCTGCCCTCGAACAGCTTAATTCACAGCTCAAAGATACGTTCAACGCCATGGCTACCGAAGCGCTGAACAGTAACAATGAGCAATTTCTGCGCCTGGCAAAGGAAA
>JAOUCV010000427.1 GCA_029859555.1 Gammaproteobacteria bacterium | reverse complement strand
CTGCGCGGTATCGACAACAAGCAACTGGTGCATGTGGTGCGCGAGATGGCGCCGAACGCGGCGATTATCTCCAATGCGATCGCCACCAATGAAATCAAGAACGTTTACGAGGCCGGCGCCGATTACGTATACCTGAATCGCTTCGAGGCGGCGTGGACGCTGCAGCGGGCCATCCAGGCAGGGATCGAGCAGAATATCGATGCGTTCCGGGACAAGCGACAGTCCCGAAATCACTACAAACCAGACCGAAAAGAAATTCTCAGCTAGAATAATTAGAGTAAAAGGGAGAATCAATTGACCTTACTGGTTCAGATCACTGATACGCACGTGGTGCAAAGGGGTACTCTGCTGTACGGCATGGCAGATACCGCACGCCACCTGGCGGAGTCCGTCGTGCAGATCAATGCGATGCGCCCGAGGCCGGACATGGTGTTGATTACCGGGGACCTGGTAGAACACCCCGGCCCGCGAACCTATAGCCATTTCAGGGACCTGATCGCACCGCTGGAAATGCCGGTCTACCTGATGCCCGGCAACCACGACAACCCCGCGATCATGGCCGAGTTCTTCGGCGATACCGACATGTTCCCGGGCGAGGCGCCGCACTACCAGTACGCCATCGAAGGAGCAGATTTCCGCATCCTGATGCTGAACAGCCACTTCGACGATTCCGAGTTGCCCTTCTTCGGCCCGCGTCGCCTGCAGTGGCTGGAATACGAGCTGGAAAGTTCCGACCAGCCCACCCTGGTTGCCATCCACCATCCACCGATGTGGACGGGCATCGGCTTCATCGACATGGTCGGGCGGGAATGGTATGAAAATATCGGCGAGATCATCGCCGATCATCCACAGGTGTTCAAAATCATCTGCGGCCACGGTCACGTGGACATCAGCGGCATGCTGGGCAAGGTGCCGGTGCAGATGGCCGGCGCCATTGCCCACCAGTTAATTGCAGGTCGCGTAATGGACGTCGCGCCGTCGTTTGACCCGATGCCCGTGCCGCCGATGCTGCACCACTGGAAAGACGGCGAGTTCGTCAGCGGTTACTACCCCTGGCCGGCCGACGCGGATGCCGAGCGCATTGACCGGTCCTCCAACATGGCCTGGGAAGACCTCAAGGACAGAATGCGGGGTTCAATGAAGTAGGCCGTGGCTCTCTTTTCATTTTTCAGCCACGTCGGCTTCAAGCGCTACCTGGCGCGAGCGTTCCTGGCCATCATCACCACCATTGGTGTGCTGGGCCACGTGTCCGGCATTTACAAACTGCCTTACATCGACCAGATCGAAGACCTGCTTTACGACACCCGTGTTCGAGTAACCGCCCCCGGCGGCGTTGACGACCGCATCGTGATCATCGCCATCGACGAGGCCAGCCTGCAAGAGCATGGCCACTGGCCGTTCACCCGCGAGAAATTCGCCGCGATGATGGACAACCTGTTCGGTTATGGCGCAGCGGTGGTGGCCTTCGACGTGCTGTTCGCCGAGCGCGACGAAAGCGCCGACATGACCCTGTTGCGCAACCTGGCTGCCGGAGCGGAGGACGAGGCTTTCCGCCGGCGGCTGGACGAACTGGAACCGTTGATCGACCGCGACCGCCTGTTCGCCGACTCGATGATGGGCGGACCGACGGTCCTGGGTTATTACTTCGACAACAACGAGGAGACGGCCTTTATTACCGGGCAGTTGCCGTACCCGGCGTTCGACTTTCACGAGTCCATGGCTGATAGCATTTTCCTGCCGCGCGGCGCAGGTTACAGCTCGACGCTGCCGGTACTGATGGACGCCGCCTACACGGCCGGGTTCATCAACAACCCGCTGATCGACGCTGACGGCGTGGTGCGCCGCACACCGCTGCTGCACGAATACGAACTGGGCGCCTACGAGTCCCTGTCGCTGGCCATCGCGGCGACTTTCCTCAACGACATCACGTTGCCGATCTTCGTCGATGCATCGAGCTGGATGGGCGATTATCCACCGCTGGAGGGCCTGGAGCTGGCGGGCCGGCCGATTCCGATCGATCCGCAGGGCGCCGTGCTGGTGCCATACCGCGGGCCGCGGGGCAGTTTTCCCTATATTTCGGTGGGCGACGTCATCAGCGGCAGGGTGGAAGACCCGTCCATGCTGGATGGCCGTATCGCGCTGATCGGCGCCACCGCACCCGGCATGGAGGATTTGCGTACCACGCCGTTTGGCTCGATCTACCCCGGGGTGGAAATCCACGCCAACGTGCTCGCCGGCATCCTGGACAGCAACTTCCGCTGGGAGCCTGCCTACACGGCTGCGGCCGA
>JAOUCV010000090.1 GCA_029859555.1 Gammaproteobacteria bacterium | reverse complement strand
ACCATAATGCCAAAACCGCCGCCGACCCTTCGGTCCAGCCAACGGATCGGCCAGGGCTTGAGAACATCAAAGAATCGAAACAGCACAAAACCGGCCAGCACCCATAACCAGCCTGTCGGCGCAAAAATCATGGTGACCAGGTAACCAACGATTTCGTCCCAGACAATGCCCGGATGGTCATGCACGCCCAGACGCTTTGCGGTGTGCGCACAGATCGGGATACCCAGCAGAAACAGCACCGCCACCAGCGACACATAGACCGGCAAGGCCAGTGATTGCATAACAAGATACAAGGGAATGGCAGCGATAGTACCGGCGGTGCCCGGCGCACGCGGTAGCAAGCCGCTGCCAAAGCCCAGCGCCAGAAAATCTAGCGGGTGCCGCAACAACTGCGGGGATATTTTTTCAGCCATGCGGGGACACTCCAAAATGTTCATAGCCACGGGCATCCGCTGTGTAGACATCACCGTCAGCGGTGTAGCAGCGGATACCGGCTGGCCTCTCGACCGTTCCGATGTGCGTACAGGGACAGGAGAAATCCGGCTGCACAGTGTCCAGCTGTGCCAGCAAAGCCACGGGCACCGTAAAGCACAACTCATAATCATCGCCGGCTGCCAGCGGCAGATCTCGCAAGCGCGTCAGATCCCGGTCCTGCTGCAACGCCGCGGTGAATGCTGCACTTGTTGGCACGTCGTCAACAAACACGCTTGCCCCCAGCTGACCGTGCGCCAGCAAATGCCCGAGGTCAGCCAGCAGTCCGTCAGATATATCAATAGCCGCACTGGCGATACCGCGTAACGCCTCGCCTGCTGCCAAACGGGGTTCCGGAAAATCCAGCCGTTGCTGTAACGCCTCACCGGCATCGCTACCCAACAACAGTGCAACACCGGCATCACCGAGACTGCCGGTTACATAAATATGATCTCCGGGCTGCGCACCGCGCCGATGCAATGCCTTCCCCTGCGGTACAAAACCATGCGCCTGCACCGTGATAGATAACGGACCCTGCGTAGTGTCACCACCGACAAGCTGTACACCAAAACGACCAGCCAGGTTAAAGAAACCACGGGAGAACCCATCCAGCCAGTCCGCATCCGGAACAGGCAGAGTGATTGCCAGCGTCACCCACGCGGGCTCTGCGCCCATTGCCGCGAGATCACTGAGGTTGACTGCCAGCGCCTTGTGTCCGACAGCCGCCGCTGCAGTGCCCGCCGGGAAATGCACGCCTTCGACCAGCGTATCCACGCAGACCACCAGTTCCATACCGGCCGGCACCCGTAACAGTGCAGCATCATCGCCAATGCCGGTAATGACGTCCTTGCGATCGGTTGCTTGCCGCGTGAAATAGCGGCGAATGATGTCAAACTCGCTGTCTGACATGAGAACTCAGCGGCCCGCGGCTTGCTTTCCCGCCTTTTTACATTCAGTAGCACGCAGCTTGTGCGCGGCCTTGTCGAGCACAGCGTTGACGAAAGCATGACCCTGCTCCGAGCCGAATTTTTTGGTCAGTTGCACCGCCTCGTTAATAGTCACCTTGTATGGAATATCGAGACGATAGAGCAGTTCGTAGGTGGCCAGCCGCAACACCGCCCGCTCTACCGGATCCAGCTGTTCAGGCGGACGGTCTATATATTCGGCAATATTTTCATCAATAATATCAATCTTCTTTGGCGCTTCGCTCAGCAACTCGATGAAGTAGTTGGTATCCGCCTTTGAGAAATCCTCGACCTCCATAAACTGCCGCCGGATCAGCGGCAGATCGGTACCCGACAGGTCCCACTGGTACAATGCCTGCATGGCATAGCGTCGTGCGCGGGCGCGCTCATGGGCGGAAAAAGCCACCCGCTCAGCCTTCAATCCCGCGCAACAGGTTGATCATTTCTATGGTCGACATGGCCGCTTCGCCACCCTTGTTGCCCGCCTTGGTACCGGCACGTTCTATCGCCTGTTCGATGCTGTCGACGGTCAGTACGCCAAAGGCAATCGGAATATCATACTGCAACGAAACCGACGACAGGCCCTTGGTGCACTCGCCTGCCACATATTCAAAATGCGGGGTCCCGCCACGAATGACCGCACCCAGTGCAATGATGGCATCAAATCGTTTACTCGCAGCCAGTCGTTGTGCAGCAATCGGCATTTCATAGGCCCCCGGTACCCGCACGATTTGCAGATCACGCTCATCCGCGCCATGACGTTTCAGGGTATCGACTGCGCCTTCCAGCAAACTCTCCACTACAAAGCCGTTGAAGCGCGAAACCAGTAACGCAATACGCGCATCGCGCACCACCAGGTCACCTTCCAGTGTCGTTATATCGCTCATCTGTTATTACCTTGTGCTAATCAATAAAAAATTAAAGTCACGGTCAGGAGACGTACTCAACCACCTCGAGCCCGAAACCGGCAATACCCTGCAAATTTTTCGGCGCACTCAGCACACGCATCTTGTGCACACCGAGGTCAGTAATAATCTGCGCACCGACACCGTAAGTACGCAGTTCGTCCGGTTCGTTGCCACCCCGTGCCTGGCGGCTCTCATCGGGCATATGATACGCCTTTATCTGTTCAAGCAGCGCATCTGATGCTTCTTCCGGTCGCAAAATCACCACCACACCAGCCCCTTCCTCGGCAACACGCTGCAACGCCTGCCGCAACGTCCAGTGCACACCTTCCAGCTTGATATTGACCAGGTCACTGAGTGTATTCTGCACCTGCACACGCACCAGTACCGGCTGTTCCGGGTTGATCTCGCCCATCACCAGCGCCAGGTGTGTGGCCCCGTCGATAGAGTCACGGTAGGCATGTAACCTGAAATTACCGTATTCAGTAGCCAGCTCGGTCTCCGCTACATGCTTGATTGTCTTTTCGTTCTCAATGCGGTAGCGAATCAGGTCTTCAATGGTGCCCATCTTCAGGCCATGCTGTCTGGCATACACCTCGAGATCCGGCTTGCGTGCCATGCTGCCGTCTTCCTTGAGGATTTCAACAATCACGGCTGCCGGTTCCAGCCCGGCAAGGCGCGCCAGGTCACAGCCCGCCTCGGTATGTCCGGCACGCGTCAGCACACCGCCCGGCTGTGCCATCAACGGGAAAATATGTCCGGGCTGCACGATATCTGTCGGGCCGGCATCCGGGGCCACGGCTGCCAGTATGGTCTGCGCACGATCATGTGCCGAGATACCGGTGGTTATGCCCTCCGCTGCCTCAATGGACAGCGTAAAATTGGTTGAGTGCACCGACTGGTTGCTCTGCACCATTAGCGGCAACGCCAGCTGTGCACAACGCGAGCGCGACAGGGTCAGGCAGATAAGGCCACGCCCGTGACTCGCCATGAAGTTGATATCTTCCGGACGCACGTGACTCGCCGCCATTACCAGGTCACCCTCGTTCTCGCGGTCTTCGTCATCCATCAGGATCACCATGCGACCGGCACGGACATCTTCAATAATTTCTTCAGCACTGTTTAACGACATAATGACTGCCTGTTGCAAACGGCCTGACCCGTGTCAGGGCCGTGTATTATCCATGATTGCCGCACCGTCTTCACTGTATGAATCCAGCCGACCCGGTTTATTAAGTTTTTGCGTTAAATCCGCAAGCAGCCAGCAGTTCTCGGGTTATTCGACCGCTGTTTCCTGGCTGCGCGGCGGCATCACCGGCGAGCAAACGCTCCAGGTAACGTGCCACGAGGTCCACTTCCAGGTTCACCTGCCGACCTGCCTGATAATCCTGCAGGGTGGTTTCAGCCAGCGTATGCGGCACAATATTCAGCTCAAACACAGCACCATCAACCGCGTTCACCGTCAGGCTGACACCATCGACACACACCGAACCCTTGGTGGCGATATAACGTGCCAGTTCATCCGGTGCCTGCACCGAAAACTGCACGGAACGGCTGTCCTCACGACGCGCTGTGATGGTACCGAAACCGTCCACGTGCCCGCTGACGAGGTGACCGCCAAGAGGCGTTTTCAGTGTCAACGCCTTTTCAAGATTGACCGCGTCATTCACCGCCAGCGAACCAATGATGGTACATCTCAGGGTTTCGCCGGAAACGTCGGCATAAAAACCCTGTGCCGTGGTTTCGATCACTGTCAGGCAAACACCACTGACGGCAATACTGTCACCGAGGTTGACATCAGCCATCGGCAGGCTGCCGCAATCTATACCCAGGCGCATATCACCACCGCGCCGGTCCAGCGAAGCGATGTTACCAACGGCCTGTATGATTCCGGTGAACATAATTCTGTAACGCTCTCTCTGTTACTGCAGGAGCGGACCTCGTCCGCGATCGCGGTGCCAAATCAAACCATCGCGGACGAGGTCCGCTCCTGCAGGTTGTCTATTTGTCTATCTTTGCTGTTATTCGCCAGTCATCGCCGACCGCACGTATATCACTGATTGACAGCTTGATACGCTGCGCCATCTGCTCCAGCCCGGGCAGGGCAAACAGACCACGCGCGGCGTCACCCATCAGGTGTGGCGCCATGTAAATTACCAGCTCATCCAGCAGCCCTGCCTGCAACAGCGCACCACACAAGGTGGCGCCCGCTTCCAGGTGCACTTCATTGACCTGCTGCGTTCCGAGGTACTGCAGTACAGCCGGCAGCTCCAGCTTGCCGTCCTGCATTGGCAGGGTCACGATACGAATACCAGTGCGCGTCAGGCGCGCTTCGTTATCCGCATCCACCGCGCCGGTAAAAATCAATGTCTCACCCGGCAGATCCAGCAGCTTCGCATCCGGCGGTGTGCGCAAGTTGCTGTCCAGAATAACCCGTAGCGGCTGATGAAAATCCTCAGCCAGGCCGGCAATACGTGCCGTCAAGGAGGGATCATCCGCCAGTACTGTGCCGATACCGGTCATGATGGCATCACTGCGCCCGCGCAGACGATGCACATCTGCGCGGGCCGCATCGCCGGTAATCCAGCAGCTTTCGCCACTCGCCATGGCAGTGCGACCGTCAACACTCATTGCCAGTTTGCAGCGCACCCACGGGCGACCCTGTCGCATGCGCATAATAAAGCCGGCATTCAACTGCTCTGCGGCATCTGCCAGCAACCCGGCCGTTGCATCGATACCGGCAGCGCGCAACGCCGTCAGCCCCTGCCCGGCCACCTGCGGATTCGGGTCTTCCATAGCAGCAACGACTCGTGTCACCCCGGCCGCGATCAGCGCATCGGTACACGGCGGGGTGCGTCCCTGGTGACAACAGGGTTCCAGCGTGACATAGGCAGTCGCACCCGTTGCCCTGGAACCAGCCTGCTGCAAGGCATTAATTTCTGCGTGCGGCTGTCCGGTGCGTTCATGCCAGCCTTCACCCACCACCTCGCCATCCCTGACCAGCACACAACCGACACGCGGATTGGGCGCCGCGCTCATCAGGCCGTGTTGCGCCAGGCGCAGGGCGCGGGCCATACAGGAGGTGTCATCTGCGGAAAACATCGTCAGTCGAAATCCCGGGCCGGTTAACTGCGAATCACGACCAGGCGCTCACGCGGACGATCAGTCTTCCGGCAGTAATGGTATCTGGTCCTTCTTTTCTTCCGCCGTTGGTTCCTTCTCCAGCCGCTCGATTTCCTCACGGAAGGCATTCACATCTTCGAAGCTGCGGTATACCGAGGCAAACCGGACAAACGCTACCTGGTCAAGCTGGCGCAATTCATTGACAACCCACTCGCCCACCTGTCGCGAGGCAATCTCGCGCTCGCCACTGGCTCGCAGGCGATGTTGCAAACGACTGATGGCCGCATCCACCCGCTCGGATTCAACCGGACGTTTTTCCAGTGCCCGCATAATGCCGGTGATGAGCTTGTCGTCATCAAACGGTTCGCGCGCACCGTTACTCTTGATGATGCGTGGCATCACCAGTTCGGCCGATTCAAAGGTGGTAAAACGTTCACCGCAATCGAGACACTCGCGGCGGCGGCGCACCTGCGCGCCTTCGCTGGCAAGCCGCGAGTCGATTACCTTGGTTTCCTGTTTTCCGCAAAAGGGACAATACATGGCTTGCTATCCGGGCCTGATCAGCTGTCGCGATACACGGGGAAACGCTGGCACAACTCCAGCACCTTGTCGCGCACCGCAGCGATCGTGTCCTGGTTATCAACGTCATCCATGACATCACACATCCAGCCCGCCAGCTCGCGCACTTCCTGTTCACCGCAACCACGCGTGGTTATGGCCGGTGTGCCGATACGGATACCACTGGTGACAAACGGTGACTGCGGATCATTCGGCACAGCATTTTTGTTCACCGTGATGTTGGCGGCATCCAGTGCTGCATCCGCCTGCTTGCCGGTAATCCCCTTGTCGATCAGGTCGACCAGGAACAGATGATCATCGGTGCGGCCGGAAACAATATTGTAACCGCGTGACAGCATCACCTCGACCATGACGCGCGCATTATCCAGCACCTGCTGCTGGTATACCTTGAAGCCCGGCTCCATGGCCTCTTTCAGTGCAACCGCCTTGGCGGCAATAACATGCATCAACGGGCCGCCCTGGGTACCGGGGAAGATCATCGAGTTGAGTTTCTTTTCGATGGCTTCGTTGGCACGCGCCATAATCAATCCACCGCGCGGACCGCGCAGCGTCTTGTGCGTCGTGGTGGTGGTGATGTCGGCAATATTTACCGGGCTTGGATAAATACCTGCAGCAACCAGTCCGGACACATGTGCCATATCAACCAGCAGGTAGGCCCCGATACTGTCTGCTATATCGCGGAAGCGCTGCCAGTCGACATGCAGCGAGTAGGCAGAAAAACCGGCCACTACCATCTTGGGCCTGTGCTCTTTTGCCAGCGCCTCAACCTGGTCGTAATCTATCGCACCGGTCTCGGTATCAAGCCCGTACTGCACTGCATTAAACAGCTTGCCGGAAAAATTCACTTTGGATCCGTGCGTCAGGTGACCACCCGCATCCAGGCTCATACCGAGAATGGTGTCACCCGGCTGCAGCAGCGCCAGGTACACGGCCGCATTGGCCTGGGAACCGGAATGCGGCTGTACGTTGGCATAGTCGGCATTAAACAACGCCTTGGTGCGGTCAATCGCCAGTTGCTCGGCCACGTCCACATACTCACAACCTCCGTAGTAGCGTTTGCCGGGATAGCCTTCTGCATATTTGTTGGTCAGCACCGAGCCCTGTGCTTCCAGCACTCGCGGACTGGCATAATTTTCAGAGGCAATCAGTTCTATGTGATCTTCCTGCCGTTGACGCTCTCCCTGCATCGCAGCCGAGAGTTCCTCGTCATAGCCTTCTATACGCATATCTTTATCAAACATTACGGATAACCTTATGATGTGGGGTAGAAATATGGTTTCTTTCAGCAGCACCAGATAATAGCCGATCTGTCAGGGCCATGCGACCGGAATAGGTCTAAACGACACACTAATAGGTGCGAAAAAATTCCTTATGAGGATTCCAGCAACGCCGCTGTCACGGCAGTCCACGCCCTTGCCAGATTATCGCGGTTGTAGCCACCGCCACCCATGGCCAGCAAGCGTCCCTGACAGTGTTTTTCAGCAAGGTACTTGAGGCGCTGCGCCGCATGCCGGTGAGCTGCCGGGGTATAACGCAGGTGGGTAATCGGATCGCCGGCGATGCTGTCTGCGCCGCATTGAAACAAAATAAACTGCGGGGAATGCCGGTCAACGAAATCCTCAAGCCGCTGCCACGCCGGATAGAACAAGTCATCACCGGACTCCGGCGGCATCGGAATATTCAGC
>JAOUCV010000426.1 GCA_029859555.1 Gammaproteobacteria bacterium | reverse complement strand
GCGTCAACCAGGCATTGCAATACACTCGAGACAAAGATAAGCGCTATGCACTCTGTTACATTGACCTTGACAACTTCAAGGTGGTCAACGACACCTGTGGACATGGCGCCGGGGATGAACTGCTTAAGCAGCTGACCATGACTTTGCGTGCCAACCTCCGCGAAGGTGACACGCTTTCCAGAATTGGTGGTGACGAGTTCGGGATACTGTTTTCCGGATGTTCTATTTCGTCGGCCAAACGGCTTGCCGAGAAGATCCGCAAGCGGGTTGATGAATTCCGTTTTGCCTGGCACGACAAGTCATTTCGAATTGGCGCGAGTATCGGGCTGGTACCTCTTACTGCTGAAAGCGGGACGATCAGCGATGTGCTGAGCGCAGCGGACTCCGCCTGCTACGTAGCCAAGGAGAACGGTCGCAACAGGGTCCATGTATACAAGAATAACGATATCGCCGTGGCTGAACAGAAAGGTCAGGTGCAGTGGGTGCATCGAATACAGGATGTACTGGAGAAAAACAGGTTCAAACTGTATTTTCAGACTATAGCACCAATCCATGATATCCCCGGGGAGAAGGGCAAGCTGCATGGAGAGGTGCTGATCAGAATGCTGGATGAAGATGGAAGCCTGATCGGCCCGGACTCGTTTATCCCGGCAGCCGAACGCTACTCGCTAATGGGCTCAATCGATCAGTGGGTTGTAATAAACACGCTTGAAGTACTTGGCAGAGACGTTGATTACATCCAGGATAATATCAGTGCGTGCAGCATTAATCTCTCCGGTCAGTCTCTATCCGATGACAGGTTCATGAGTGGGCTTGTTGCCTTGATTAACGACATGGATATACCACCGGAGTTACTGTGTTTTGAGATCACTGAGACCGCCGTCATCTCTAACCTGAGTAACGCCACGCGCCTGATTGATACACTGCGGGACATGGGCTGCAAATTCGCGCTCGATGATTTCGGCGTTGGCCTTAGCTCTTTCGGTTACCTGAAAAACCTCGCGGTAGATTATCTCAAGCTGGATGGTTGTTTTATAAAGAATATGACCAGAGACAGTATTGATTATGCAATGGTTCACTCCATTAATCATGTCGGCCAGACACTAAGGATAAAGACCATTGCGGAGTTCGTCGAGAATAACGAGACTTTAGAGGCATTACGCGAAATTGGTGTTGACTATGCCCAGGGCTACGGGATAGCCAAGCCGATCCCTCTTGAGGAGGCTCTCTATGGAGACAAATACAAAACGGGCCTGAAACTTGTTGCATCAAACTAGGATTGGATTGTGATATGGCGGAGCTGGATCTACAGATTCCAGAATATGCCACCGGCACAGATGGTGCGAACCGGTTCAAGCCAGGCCAGGCCTAGCCAATAACCTCACAGTGACGTTCAAGCATTTTTTCTGGCACATGGTACTGCACACTGTGCCCCAGCCGGATACCGGAACGACGAATAAATCCGGCATTTACTTCAACAACAGCGGCAACAAGCTGTGGCGAACTGATACTACGCAGCGACAGCGGCGTGGCTGATTCCACCAGGCCGACAACACGATAATCCGCGTCAACAAACAGAATGTCCAGCGGGATATAAGTATCTTTCATCCACATCGACACCTTGTCCACCGGGTCAATCAGAAACAGCATACCGGCATCGTCTTCCAGGCTGGTGCGCCCTTGCAGGCCACGAATCCGTTCTCTCGGACAGGCAGCCACTTCCAGATTCAGGACAATTGTTTCATTGCCCTGGTTGACTGTTAATTCAGTTGAGAGTGTTTGTTTTTCAGCAGCGGCTGACATTGACACCAACATCGCCAATGCGCCCGCTATAAAATCCTGCTTATCCCTGAATAATGCCTTCATACCCATTGCATCCATGCCCGATGCCATGGGTATCGACACCTTGAAATTTGCCTGAAGTCACCCCTTTCCAGGAGGATCCATATTAAGTCACAGCAAATCCAGGACTGGAGCGCCCCCCCGGAGCGGGACCCGGGGCATTGCCTGCGCCTGTTCCGCCTATTTTATTGACCACGATCAATAATCGCACCCTGCACACTGATTAGAATCGGCATCAGTTTAACTTTGAGGGAGCAGGGAAATGGAAACGACAGGCAAGGTTAAAAAGTTATTAACGACCAGCAGGGATCCTAATGAAGTACAGGATTGGATATTTTCCCTGACCCCGATTGGAGTAGCATTTGGCTTTTACATGATGTTTATCATGTCCTCGGATATTGAACCCAAGGGCCTCTTTGTAGCGTATGGCGCAGCGGCTGGCATTATCG
>JAOUCV010000089.1 GCA_029859555.1 Gammaproteobacteria bacterium | reverse complement strand
TCCCGGCAGCGGCGGAGGAGGTGGCAGCGGGCATGTGCGGCGCTTGCAGGATTTTGCCGGTCCGGGTGCTGCCAATGCACGTTTTGTCGTGGGTGAGAACTGCCTGAATTGTCACAGGCAGGTGCATGGCTCGAATCATCCGTCAGGCCCCAACCTGCTGCGCTAGCCGCAGGAGTCGGTTTTATAAACAGGCTGAATGGAATGGATAGAAAACCACTGCTGTTGATATTGGCGACCTGCTCGGCCTTTGTCCCGCTGGCGGCACTTGCACTGGATATGTCGGAACCCACCCACAGCCAGGTGGAACTCGGTGTCGGTTACGTTACCGATGATGCCTACCGGTTTGGGCGCTATACCGGGCTTGAGGATGAGGGGGTCTACCTGCTGGGTGATATTACTGCCCACCGTTACGGTGAGGAAGGGGGCTTCTGGCAGGCCAGGGGCACGAACCTCGGGCTTGACTCCCGTTACCTGCGACTGGACTTCGGTTACCAGGGGCGGCACGAGTATTTCCTGGAATACGATCAGTTGCCCAACTACTACAGTGATAGCGTCAGCACTCCCTACCGTAATCCCGGTGATTCCTCGCTGACGCTGGGCAACGGTCGTTTGACATCCTTTGAGCTCGAGACCGAGCGCAAGCGTCTCGGTCTGGGCGGCCGGCTGTTTACCCGCAATAACTGGGTATTCGATGTTGCCTACAACCACGAGACCAAAGAGGGAACGGGCAAGTCCGGCAGCGCCATGGCATACAGTGCAACCCAGGTGGCCCGGAACGCCTATTCCGCACTGCTGCCGGAGCCGGTGGATTACCAGACGGACCGCCTGGATATCTCGTTAAAGTATGCGCAGGAACAGTTGCAGTTCCAGCTCGCCTATCACATGTCGCTGTTCGATAATGACCATCAGTCCCTGGGTTGGGACGATTACAACCCGGCGGCGCCTGATGGTTCCAGGGGCAGCCTGGCGCTGGCACCGGACAACGAGTTCCACCAGCTGACTGCCTCGCTGGGTTACCAGTTACCCTATAAAACACGCTTCACGGGTGTGCTGTCGACCGGCCTCATGAACCAGGACCAGCACTACCAGCCGTACAGCGTGAACCAGACAGTGGGTGAACTGCCGCGCAAAGATTTGAATGGTGAGGTCTGGCTGAATACAGTGCAACTGAAACTGGCGTCCCGGCCACTGCCAAAACTACGGTTGAGTGCGGGCTACACTTATAACGAGCGCGACAACGATTCCTCTGTAACCGACTATTCCTATGTCGTAGCAGATGATGGTCCGGCCAGGTCCGTCGAGAACCGTCCCCTCAGCTACGAGCGTAACCGCCTCGACCTGACCGCGAACTACCGCATCAACAGCAGCATGAGCCTGCGCGGCGGTTACAGCTATGATGACATGTCCCGCGACTACGCGGATGCAGAGCGCGAGGATACGGATGAAAACACGCTGTTCGCAAAATGGAAGCTGCGTCCGCATGCAGATGTCAACCTGGCCTTGTATGCAGAGACCGGTGAGCGCGACGGCAGCAATTATCGTACGCCGGTTGGCGAAAACCCCGCCATGCGCAAGTATTACCTGGCAGACAGGGACCGGACCAAGCTGGGTGCGCTGATCGACTATATGCCGGCTGACAACCTGAGCCTTTCACTGAGCGCTGACTACATCAAGGACGACTACGAAAACTCGGAGGTGGGGCTGACGGAATCGATACAGCCAACCTATACCCTGGACGTGAGTTACCAGCCTGGCCGTGAGGTCACCACCCATGCTTATTACACTCGCGAAGATATCGAGTCCACCCAATATGGCTGGGCAGCAGATCCTCTGCGGGTAGCCGACTGGAAGGCGGAGTTCGATGACACGGTGGATACGTTTGGCATTGGTGCGCAGATTACTAAAATCCGTGGTAAGTGGGATGTGGGTGCGGACCTGACCTATTCAAAGGCGACCGGGGATGCAGACCTGACTGATCTGGCTGCTACGGGCACGGTGGGCCAGTACCCGGATCTGAAAACGGAACTGACCCGCCTGAAGTTATGGGCCCTGTATCGCTACCACTATAACCTCGCCTTCAAGCTGAGTTACTGGTATGAGGACTATGATGCTGACAACTGGGCCTACGATGATCTGCAGGTAGACAGTGTCAATAACATGCTGCTACTGGGCGAGGATACCCAGGACTACGACACCAGCTTTATTGCGGTATCAGTGATCTATCATTTCGACTGAACAGCGCCGCCAGTGATTGCCCGGCCCGCTAGTCGCGGGGGTATTCACGTAACAAATTGATGGCCGTCAATGACGAAAACCGGTAATTAGGGTAGCCTGTCAGGTAGTGGAAATATACTTGGCCGTATTCAGGCGGCCGAAGGCAGGCGGCTTTATAACGCTAAGGAAAAAATTATGACCCTCAGATTATTCATGCTGCTGGCATTGGCCTGTTGTGCGGGCCAGGTGGCCAGTGAAGAACCGGTTATTCCGACCGAAAAGGAAACCATCGAGTTTCAGACCAGGCTGGGGGTCGTGACCTTCAGGCACCAGATGCATGCCGGTCTCAGTGCCACCGAATGTACGACCTGTCACCATACCTTCAAGGCGGAGGAGGGGCCGGTGCAAGCCTGTCATACGTGCCATGAACATAAAAAGCCGTCGGCAGATGCGGCCCCCAAGGCAAAAACAGCCTTTCATACACGCTGTATCGGTTGTCACGAATATACGACGGAACAGGGTGACCCGGCGGGCCCGCTGAAGAAGAAGTGCAAGCTCTGTCACGTCAAATGAACGGGTGCTCCGGGTGCTCCGGGGGCACCCTGGGCCGTGCGGGGTCGGCGTATTGTGCGTGAAAATAACTGGCAACAAGTGAAGAATAATTTGTCAGTTTTTTGCTTCTCACCAGCTGTTTTTATTTTCCTCCGTGACCATGATTTTTTCACGGTTCACTTCCGACCTAGTCACAGCCACCGGCCCTGGCCAGTTTCTTCAGCAGCTTGACCCTGGCTGTGTATTCCCGGTGTGGCACGAGGTGCTCGTCGGGCTGGGCCGCCGCATGCCGGTCACCCAGGGCCAGCTTGAACGAGTGCCGGAGGGTGCCGTCCGGTTTGCCCATGCCGGCTTTGCCATGCCGGTCGGTTTCCTCTTCCGGCACACCGTAGATGTTGAGCCACAGGTTGAGTCCGCCCTCGAGTATGTAGGCATTGGGTTTTGCCACGGCCATCAGCCGTTTCCAGGCCCTGGTTGCCAGTATTTCATCATTGCTGACGACCACCACGACAGCATTTTCCGGCAGTGCATGCAGCCGCTCACGTTCTGTGGCGAGATCCTCCATGGCGATATGCCCGGAATCCACCAGGTGGAACTCGTTCCAGTCCGACTCCACACGTACGTCGTAGATGACCAGGTGGATATAATCATCGTTCATCAGGTGTAGCAGTTCAGCCGGGTCGATGTAGACGCTACGTTCTGCCAGGCGGGGTTCCAGTTTCGCTGCAAGGAACTCCCATTTCTGGTCCAGGTCGGGCTGGCCATACAAAGCGAGTGCCGCCGAGGCCAGCAGGATGACAACGGCGCCCAGGGTTTCCGGCAGGGAAGGTGCGTTCATTGCGCTTTACCGTATATTTTGCGGCGCAGCCACTCGAAGCCGGCGAACATCGCCAGTGCCAGGCAGGTCACCAGTAATACCACGACGCCGGTCTCGAGGTGTAGCAGCTCGGGCAGGGTGAAGATGCCGAGATAGCCGGAGTTCCAGAAGGTGTTGATCAGGCCTGCTGTCTCTCCAAACAGGATCACCCCGACGATGATTCCAAGCAGAAAGAATGCGCCATCCAGTTTCAGCGTGGCGACGCTCACCAGCGAGGTGCCGGGGCAATAGCCGCCAAGAATGAAGCCAACGCCCATGATCAGCCCACCTGCGATGCCAGGCCACAGGTAGGTCGGTTTGACCCAGATTTCATCATAGTCGAGCAAGCCCAGCGCGGTGGACCAGAAGATGAGGATCATCGCGACCACAATGGCGCTGAACATCACCTTGAGAACACGCAGTTCGCGAAAGTAGAACTGTGCCGCCAGCAGTCGTGAGTCACCGAAGCCACTGGATTCCAGGATGAAGCCGAATGCGAAACCGATGGCAATGTAGACCAGGTAGGAACCCGTGGTCCCGAATAATGCAACAAGATCAAAGGGTGCCATGACCTAGGCCTCCGGCTGCCACAGGCGTCTAACAAACCAGGCCAGCCCGTATCCGCCTGCGAATACCGCGAACATGAAGGCCCAGCTCCCCACAGACATGACCGCGCCGCCACTGAGGGCCTGACCAGAAGTGCAGCCACGCGCCAGGCGCGCCCCGTATCCCATGAGGGCGCCGCCGATGAAGGCAAAGGCCCAGCGCGTGCGGGGAGTAATCTGTGGTCCGCGATAGGTTTGCACCTTCACCCGGCCGCGCAGCAGCCCGGAAACAAAACCGCCCAGCATGATCCCGGCCACTTCCCAGACCAGCCAGTGTGCCAGTGGATCACGGTCACCGCCCGCCATCCTGGCGATATAGGGTGTCTTGTCGACATGCTCGGGTATCACCAGGTCCTCGATGGCGACTGCGATGCGGTGAACGCCGCCCGATGCGCCGAGTCCATGGCTGGTCACGAAGAAAGACAGGAACAACAGCAGCCCGAGCAGTGCACCGCCCAGGTAGGGGTTCCAGTATTTTACCTTTTCAGCAAGTCCGTTCATGGTTCACTCCGGATGGTGCTCTCGATAGTTTTCAGGGATGTAGCCACGCCGCTGTTTGGCGCAAACTGCAAGGCCCCGTCGGCGCTAAGCTGCCACTTTCCATCGAGGATGATGGCGGTGCCCTCCTGTACAAGAACCGGTTTCATGTTTGCAGGCACATAGGGCGCCAGCTCAAAGGCAGGCAGCTCCTTGTCAGTATCAGGATGGCATACCGTACAGTCACGGTTGACACGGTTACCGTGTCGGACATTGTGATGGATATGATAGGCGCTCACTTCGCCGCGCACGGTCGGGTTGCTGAGGCCAGCCTTCCGCAGGCGTTCCTTGATGACACCCAGCCTGGTATGGTTGTCGATACGCAGTTCATCTGCCTCGAGCTGATCGTCGCCGTTACTGTCAAAGGCCTCCATGATGGTCGCATGGTAGTCCTCGCCATCCAGCCAGGCTTTGTGCAGTAACGCCTGCGGGATGCGCTCGTTAGCTTCTCCATCCGTCCAGTACCAGCTGGATACCAGGTTATACGGCAGCACCTGGTGCTCGCCGTAAACATTCTTACCGACCCGCAGTAACGGTTTGTAGCCTTGCACATAGGCCTTGCTGGCATTGCGAACATCGCCCGTTACGCCGCGGTAGCTCACCACGGGAGTGCCGTCCGGCCGTATGACCGTGTGGTCGATGGACTGTTGCGCGGCCATCTCCAGTTCCGGTATGTGGCAGGCCTCGCAGGCTACGGCCTTGAAATGCCGCTGTTGCTCCGGTAGCCAGTCATGGGTGCCGGCAAGACTGTGACAGCTCTCGCAGCGGCGGCGTACACCTTGTGCAGGTATCACGCCGGCGTCGGTGGCCTCACCCGCCAGTCGTGCCGGCCGTCCGCGTGAATAGTGGCAGTCGCCACAGGAGACCAGGCGTTCCGCGTGCACGTCCCAGACCAGGTCAAGGCTGTCCTTGTCCTTGAGGTTCATGGCGGACAGGCGTATCCGCTGTGGTGAGAAGACCTGGCCGGTCTTCTCTGTGGTCCAGTGCTGGCCCGTGCCCAGCTGCACCAGCAGCGGGTCAGTGCCATCGTGGACCATGCCATGACAGGCACCGCAGTTGGTCTCGCTCACTGCTTGCAGCAGCAGCGTGGCCTCGCCATCTTCAGCAATGCGTTGCGGGTTCCAGCGATAGCCCTCGCGGGACTGCGTCAGCAGGCCGCTGGCCAGCAGTGTTGCACTTACCGACCACCCGGTTTCGCCCTTGTCGATGGCAGCCAGCCTGGCCTGGTGATCGGGTTGCTGCAGGTGGCACAGGAAGCAGTTCATCTGGCTATCGTCGGTTGTCGGGATACGGGGACCATCGACCATCAGTAGCCGGCGCCCGGGCGGTAATAACGCATCCTGCACGCTGCTGTGATAGCCATGGGTATCGATGAAGGCCGCATCCTCGAGTTCGTGACACATGCCGCAGGTCGCTGCGACCGACAGCGGTTTCCCGGATGCCGTGACCGCTTCGCCCTCCGCATCGAGCAGGTAGACGGGGTCGTGCTCGATGACTTCACCATCCAGCGGGTCGCCGGGATAGCCCAGTGTATGCCAGTCGATTCGCCCGCGTTCCCCGTGACAGTCACGACACTCCAGCGCCTGGTCCGGGGCCGCGACCATGTGGGAGAGCGGGAAGTACATCTCGGTGGGCGCGAATTCATGACTTCCACTATAGGGCAGGCCGGTTACCCGGGAACCGAGCTCAAGCGCGGCGGGCCAGTCAAATGCCGTCCAGAAGCCCTGGCTACCATGCACATTGGGCACCAGGAAATAACCATGCACCGTGTCATAGGGCTGTTTGCCGCGGTGCACCTTGAAAGGCCATATCTGTGCGTCCGGGTCGTCGTGGTCGCCGAGGGGGCCGGTTATGCGGGTGGCAACGGACGGGTCGATCTTGTCGCCGGTGATATAACGCGTCGAGGTTTTGTTGTACCAGTGATACTCGGGCTTGACCTTCTTCGCCCAGGTGAACAGGCCCTTGATCTTCAGGTACTGGTGTTCGTCGGTAATGTCGAGATCCTGGCCGGCCTCGGACCAGTCCCAGGTCATCTTGGTGCCGGTATCCGGTGACATGTACGGAATGTGGCAGGTCTGGCAGGCGACACGGTCGGTGTGCGTGTTCAGGCGTATCTCGGCGTGCGGTTTGCTGTCATGGCAATCGGTGCACTCGACGAAATTCTCACCCCCCGTGCTGACGGTTATTGAGCGGCCATGAATACGGTGTTGTTCGGTACGATGGCAGTCCACGCAGTGCATGTCGTGCTTGCCCATGTGAATGTCGATGCGTGCACTCGGGAACATCAGGGTTCCATCCATATCGCCGTGCTTGACCGCATTGCCGCCACCACCCTGGAAATGACAGCTGCCGCAGTTCTGCCGCAGCGGCATGCCGACGCTGCGTGCAACTGTCAGCAGGTCTACCGATTCATCGGGCACTCCGGCACCACGAAATTTCTTCAGGTAGGTACCGCTGTTGTCATGGCAGACCAGGCAATCGACCAGCGTGGGATCCTCGAAGTCGAATGTTTCATCCTCCCAGCCATAGCCGATGTGGCACATGGTGCAGGCCGGCCAGTTGGACTGGATGCCGATGCAGAAATTATTGATGACGTTACGCTTGCCAATGCGCATGGGTTCAGCATGGCCGGTTATCATGACTTCCTCACCCTGCCAGTTCCAGTGAGATGTCTGCATGACTTCGCTGGCAGAGTCCGGGTGACACTCCAGGCATGCCCGGGTCACGGCCGGACCATCCCTGAAGGGTTCGAAGAAAAGAAACGCATGATCGGTATGCGCCGGGTGCTGCGGCATTTTTTCCCAGGCACTGGTTTGCTGCCCGGGTTCATCAACGCTGTCACCGGCATGGGCCTGCATGCCTGTCAGGAGCAGCAGAAGTTGCAAAGATAGCAGAAAACACTTCAGCTTCATGGGTGTTGCCTTGCCTGGTTCCAGGTCCCTTTGGGGAGCGGAAAAGTGGTTTTTTGAGTGCTTGCCA
>JAOUCV010000425.1 GCA_029859555.1 Gammaproteobacteria bacterium | reverse complement strand
CGGGTCACCCCCGGAACAGCTCGGCTTACTTGATTCTCAGAATCCCTGCCTATTTCACAGCACCCTGATCGATCCAGACCTTGATCACTTCGATTTGCTCTGCGCTTAGGGGATCCTTGCCGTGCGGCATATGAATCGAGGGGTCGGTCTTTCCCGCAACCATCCGGTAGAGCGTGCTGGACTCGGCGGATCCTGTGACAACAACCGGTCCAAGCTTGGTCCCCTTCATCAGCGACTCGTAGGATTCCACAGTAAATCCACTCGCCACAACACCCTCATGATCGCCCGTATGACACTCTGCACATTTTTCCTGCAGAGTAGGCTCCACATCGGCATAAGTCACCTGCTTGCTGCAGCCGCTTAGCCCCGCCGCGATAGTCATCGCCAGCAACACTTTAATCCTGTCATTCATTGTCAGATCCTCTAAGGGCAGATACTGGTTACTCATTGGCATCTATCTTATCAGTAATCAATTTTACGGAAACAATTAAAAAGGCGCGCTAACACCGGAGCTATTCATTGTTTATAGTAGTAGTTCAGAGCAACAGAACCACGTATCCATGGTTTCGATGTCGGGCTTTCTACATGGAACTTGATATGAGTCAAATACGAAAACACTTTTGGCCAGGGCTGAATGGCAAGATCTGGCCGAACTCAGATCTAATGAAGAGCGCTGGGTTGGACTTGATCTGAGGCTGTATATGTTGGGTCAAGTCTGAACTAATACAGAGAAGCATATAGAGAAGCATCTATAAACCAATGTTTCTGATGCGATATTCTCGGCACCGAGCCGGTGCATTAATCCATACACCTGAATCCATGTACTAAACTTACTGTACAAGTCCGTTTCCGAATCGAGCATTAGAAGGTGCTAACCTTGTTCTAAGGAGTAGATCATGAGCACAACAGGACGTAATAACGTTTGGTTTTATCCGGCCCTGCTTAACCTTGTTACCGTTCCATCTTCGTTCGCTGCAGACCCGGGGTCGCCTCAGCCATATCCTGGGCCGGGGTGGGGAATGCATGGCCCTGGTTTTTGGTGGATCTTTCCGCTATTTTTTATGGTACTGATGGTCGTGATGTGGATTTCCATGATGAGGGGTGGTGGCATGGGTTGCATGTGGCGTGACAGGCATATGCGCAGTCCGGAATCGCGTGACCTGACGAATCGATCTGAGGGTGAGTCGGCTGAATCCGCATTGGATATATTGGACAAACGTTATGCCCGCGGGGAAATCGACAAGCAGGAATACGAAGAGAAAAAAGCAGCGCTTACCTCAAAGTAAGCTCAACGGGCCCGGCGCGCTTAACGTTTGGTTATGCCCCCCGAACCAAGACCTTCAGCTCGAGAGCCTGGTGAAAGCCAGCTGTATGGTGGAAAACGACCTTCATAGGTTGGGCGGCTAATTGGTGTTGAAAAATATTAAGGTCATGGAAAGACGATATGATGAACATGTTTAAGGACAAGGTTGCAGTTGTGACCGGCGCGGCTTCCGGGATCGGTCGTAGTCTCTGTGAAGAGTTGGGGCGGAGAGATGCCGTGGTAATCGCAGCAGACATCAACGCAGAGGGAGCACAACACGTTGCTTCATCTATCAGGACGGCAGGCGGCCGGGCGAGTTCAGCGTATTTGGATGTTTCGAATGATGAGGAGGTTCAGAGGCTGATAGATAGCACGGTCTCCGAAAACGGAAGAATCGACTACATGTTCAATAATGCGGGGGTAGCGATCAAAGGCGAGGTGCGTGACATGAATCTTGAGCACTGGCGCCGTGTCATCGATATCAACCTGATGGGTGTAGTATACGGCACAACCGCTGCCTATGCTTCGATGGTCCGGCAGGGATTCGGGCACATTGTTAATATCGGGTCCTTGGCAGGCTTGATTGGCCAACCGACAAACATCCCCTACGTTACCTCCAAGTGTGCTGTGATTGGACTATCGACGTCATTGCGTGTTGAGGTAGCCGACCTGGGTATTAACGTAAGCGTCGTTTGCCCCGGCTATGTCCAAACGGGCATATACGATGCGACTGCTGTACTGAAGGCGAACCATAAGAAAGTCATGGCGAACATACCGTTCAAGAAAATGGATGCCGGCAAGGCTGCGGAGCTGATTCTGCAGGGTGTTGCCCGCAATCGCGCGATAATCGTCTTTCCTTTCTATGCCCGAGTTTTGTGGTGGCTTAGCCGTCTTCACCCAGGATTCATGGTCCCGCTGTCCCACAAATTGGTTAAGGACTTTCGCGCCTTACGTACAGATACTGAGCGTTGAGCTGGATACGCTGTAGCAATTA
>JAOUCV010000424.1 GCA_029859555.1 Gammaproteobacteria bacterium | reverse complement strand
CCGTAAGCATTCAGCTTGTCAAAAATCCACTGCGCCGACTTGCGTAATTCATCGGCTGTCGGTGGCGTCATGACCTTGATGACCAGGGCCGCAGCCGCATCATGGATAACGCCGGTCGGGTTACCGCTGCTGTCACGATTAATCGAGCCGCCCGCAGGATCCGGCGTATCCTTGGTGATCCTGGCCGCCTTGAGCGCTGCGGTGTTTAGCCAGCCGAGGTGGTTGGTATCATCGTGCAGGTATACAGGATTGTCGGGTGCGACCTTGTCGAGCATTGCGGCCGTAAGCTTCCTGGCCATGGCCGAGTTAAAGGTTTTGCCCTCGATCCACTCGCCCTTTTTCTTCTTCGACGCACACTTCTTTACCGCGGCCTGAATCTGTTCGACACTGCTTTCAACCGGGAACTGGCAGAAATACAGTTGCCCGAGTCCACCGCGCACGGCATGGATATGGGTATCGATAATACCCGGCATCACCATCTTGCCGTGCAGGTTAATGACCTCCGTACCCTTGCCGGTCACCGCCTTCATGTCATCGTTGCTGCCGACCTTGATAAACTTGCCGTCCTTGATAGCAACCGCCTGTACGCGGGAACCGAGGGTATCAATGGTATGGATATCGCCGTTGCGGAAGACGGTATCAGCGACAACCGTTTCACTGCCCTTGCCGGCCGGGGCAGACTCGGCAGCAAGCTGCCCGGTGGTGAAAAAGAGCAAACAAAAAACGAGACCAGGGATAGAGAAAGATCGTGTTAACAGTCTGGCTAACATATCAACCTCCCGTGTTGATTAATCAGTTGCTGATATACTGTTATTGTTTATCACCCTTGCAAACGGGAGTATAGACTACCCGTCAAGCGGCGGTACAAGCGGTCTTACAATACATCGCTATCACGCAGCCTACCGACCATTTCACGCCATTTCGTATAATTATCTTTTGGCGTATAATGGCCGGTAAGCGCTAACCCGGACTATACCCCCGATGTCTGACCAGTCAGCTACGTACATCCCCCTGCACCGGGTGGCTACTGCCCAGCCCTTCATGGATTACCTGCACCAGCAGGGTGCACCGGTTGAACGTGAACTGCAGCGGGCCTACCTGCCGGTCCAGGCGATGAATGATCCCGATTGTTTTATCCCGAGCCATCACTACTGGAACTTCATTGCCAATGTGGCAAACCGGGAAGGGATCAAGGACCTGGGTTTCCTTGTTGGCCTGCATTCCGGTGCCAATGCTGCAGATCCGGGACTGGCAAAACAGCTGGCGCGGTTACCGTCACTGCACCAGGCACTCGACCGGCTCTGCAAGATCGCCAGCACGGAGATTTCACAGGTCGCACTCTGGCTGGAGCCGGCCGGGAGCAATTCGCAGCGCCTGCACTACCGGACCAGTTTCGGCCCTGAACACCCGGCCTATGTGCATTTCCAGTGGTATGGCCTCATGGCCGTGATTGCCGCTATCCGCCTGTTCGCCGGCAGGCACTGGCATCCACGCCAGATCGGACTGGGGACGACCACGCAACCCGGTGAAACCATCCGGCAATATTTCCCGCATGCCCGTTTCCATACGAGGCAGACGCACTGCTTCATCGGTATCAGTAACCGGCTGCTTGGCAAACCACCGCAAGTGGATGAAGACCTGTTCGAGGCATCACCCCGCTATAAAAAGATCAGGCCACCGCGTGATTTTATCGGCACCCTGAAGCTGGCGCTGCGCAGCTATCTCATGGATGGTGCACCCTCTGTTGAACTCGCGGCAGACATTGCCGGTCTGAGCACACGCACACTGCAGCGCCGGCTGGCTGACGAAGGTTGGTCCTACAGGGAGCTGCTCAACGAGGTCCGTTTTGAAGCCGCGGTCGATCTCATGCAGGACACGGACTACGCCATCTCCGACATCGCCAGCCTGCTGGGTTATTCCGATCCCTCGCACTTCGCACGCGCCTTCCGGCGCATGGCCGGGGTTAGTCCGCGCGAATACATGCAGCAGGGCTGATCGCGCACGCGGTGCGCTCCTACAACAAAAGACGCACCTGTAGGAGCGGATCGTATCCGCGATTGCGGTGGTTGGTTTGATCGCGCACGAGATGCGCTCCTACAACAATAGACACACCTGCGTATAAAAACAGCACCTGTAGGAGCGGACCTTGTCCGCGATTGCGGTGGTTGATTTGTTCGCGCACGCGGTGCGCTCCTACAACAATAGACACACCTGCGGATAAAAACAGCACCTGTAGGAGCGGACCTTGTCCGCGATTGCGGTGGTTGGTTTGATCGCGCACGAGATGCGCTCCTACAAC
>JAOUCV010000423.1 GCA_029859555.1 Gammaproteobacteria bacterium | reverse complement strand
TTGAAATGGTACCTGTTTACCTGTCCATTCCCCTGTAGCCGGATACGTTCCGGCAGGCTTCCCAGTGCCTCCTCGAGTATTTCCAGATTGACACTGAATACCACCTGCCGGGTGATACCTCTCAGGGTCAGGTCACCATAGATATAACCATGTAAAGGTCCCAGCCACTCAAATGCCCGTCCCGTGAACAGGATTTCAGGGTAGCGTTTGGTATCCATGAACTCATGACTCTTTACCAGTGGTGCAAGCGTCTTGTCGGTGGTTTCCATTGTGGAAGTGTGTATCAGTAATAAAGCCTGGCCGTACTGGTCGACATTGGAGGGCAGTACCAGTCCGCCGACGATGTTGGTAAATTCGCCACGGAATTCCTTTTGCGGGAAATGCCTGATGCAGAATCCGACTTTCGATGCTTCAGGGTCGACGCGATACAGACGTCCCTCTGTAGCGGCACGGCGCATTACCTCAAGCAGGCGCGCATCGACGCGACCGTCTTCAAACGGTTTGCAGGGTTCGCTGGCTACGGAGCCAAGGGCAGTCAGCAAAAGCAGCGCAGACAGGCAGGCACGCAGACAGCCTGGCAGCGGTATGCGGAATAGCTGATGACCGTGAACAGGTGGCGCGCACATGATCCAAGGATAAAATGCCAGTCACTACAGTAAATTGACTTCGGTCAATAAATGCGCTGATACGTTGATTATATCTCTATGCTGAATTTAGTCCCGTGCGCGATCAGACCGCAGTGTCACCGGTCTGGCTCGTGAACCAGTGCAGGAAAGCGCCAGGGGTGCTTTTATTACCCGTCTGCCCGGTATCTGCGCGCAATAGATACGGCTGTTCTGCATCGCTGAGTGGTTCATCGAGCGCCTGTTGTGCGTGCAGTACTTCAAGCGTAGCCTCTGAAGCATCCTGCTGGCTGGCCTGACGAGTCAGTATTCTGCGCTCGAGCTCGCTGTCTGGTGCGGCACATTCAATAATCAGAAAAGCTGTGCCGGACGCCGCTGCCTGTGCCCTGAAATGGTCGCGGTGTTCACGCTTTAGAAACGTGGCATCTATGAGCGCACTATAGCCTGCTTCCAGTACGGATTTTGCCAATATGCCCAGTTGCCGATAGGTCTCGGTTGTTTTGTCGGAGCTGTAGAGACCGTTGTCGATCCCGGAATGGCTGGTAGCCGTGGCAGCCAGTCCTGCCTGACGCTTGCGTTCGACATCCGAGCGCAACTGTATCATGCCTGTCTGTTCGCAGAGATCACGGGCGACAGTGGATTTTCCGGAACCGGACAGGCCGCGCATAATCACCATGACGGCCCGGGCGCGCGCAGTGTAACGCAGCGCCAGTTGCAGGTATTGCCGATACTCCGCCTCTGCCTGTACATGGTCGGTGGCTGCCGATGGTGTCTGCTGGCATCGCAGTTTGGCTACCTTGGCGCGCACCATGGCACGGTATACCTGGTAATACGGTAATACCACCAGTCCGGCATAATCGCCTGTTTGCTGCAGGTAACCGTTCAGAAAGCGGTGGGAATACCGGGGCAGGCCGCGCTCGTCAAGATCCATCAGGACAAAGGCTATTTCGCTAATGACATCAATCCAGCGTAATTCCGGGTTGAACTCAATACAATCAAACGGGGTGACGCGTCCATCGATCAGGGTTATGTTGCCAAGATGCAGGTCGCCATGGCATTCACGCACCGCCCCTGACTGCTTGCGTTGCTGCAACACAGTGGTCAGCCGCATGTATTGTTTTTCTGACCACTGCTGCAGTTGTTCGACATCTGCCTTTTCATTCATGGATGTCAGCAGCGGCTGTATATGCTGGAAGTTTTCCCGTACCCAGTGATGGATTTTTTCGGGGTTTCCGAATTGATCATCAGCGCCTGCCTTGTCTGCATGGCGGTGAAAATCGCTGATGTTATCAATCAGCTGATCAATATGCCCGGTTTCCAGTTCCTTGCGAGCAGCCAGCTGGCTGAGCAAACCATTGTCAGGAAACTGGCGCATGCGCACGGCATATTCAAGCGCCTGTCCGTCACCATTGATTTGCGGACATGCCCGTGTGCCAGTGATAGTGACAACTTCCAGGTAGATATCGGGCGCGAAGCGTCGATTAAGGCGCAGCTCTTCCTCGCAATAAAATTTTCGTTTTTCCAGTGTAGAGAAATCCAGGAAGCCAAAATTCACCGGCTTTTTGATTTTGTAGGCATACAGGCCGGTCAGGACCACCCAGGCGCAGTGCGTCTCGAGCAGGCGGATAGAATGCGTCTCATGGCAGTAAATGTCGGGCTTCAGCAGCCCCTGTATCAACG
>JAOUCV010000422.1 GCA_029859555.1 Gammaproteobacteria bacterium | reverse complement strand
GCGCTGCAGGACGGGCATGAGGTGATTGAGCTGCCTGATTTGACCGCCATCGAGGGGGTGATTATCCAGCAGGGCGCCAGACGACGTGCTGACCGGAAGCACTACGGCTGAGATGTGCAGAAATCCGGGCGCATGCAGGCGAGCCTGACCGGTGCTGCTGCTAGTATGCAGCGTTAACTCTTCGGCGACATCTGGTCCGCTCGTAACCGGGTAGTGAAAAAATCATCTGCCACATCAACCGGTATGGTATGCCCGCTTGCGTCTACCAGTGGTAACTCATAGTCATTCCAGCCACGCAGTCCGGTTTTCATCGAGCACACCTGCTGGTAGCCCATCAGCTGCATGGTATAGGCGGCAAGGGCGCTGCGGTTCCCGGATCGGCAAATAACAACGACCTCACGTTCGCGTGCCTCTACCAGTTCCCTGACCGTTTCCTCGTAGTCATACTCACAGGCAGATTCCAGTATGCCGCGCGGTACATGCAGTGACTCCTGTATATGCATGGCGGCAAACTCATCCGCTTCCCGAATATCAAGCAATAATGGCCGCAGCTCACTGCTGTTTATTTTTTCCTCGATATCCCAGGGGAATTGCTCCGATATATCGACAAGCGTGTCAGCAATCAGGTCGGTGAAGCGCTTCATAGAGGTCGCTGCTCAGTCGCCACCACGGCCGGCGGTGCGTAAACCCTGTTCGACAGCAATAACGGCAGCCTCGACCCGTGAATGTATGCCAAGCTTGCGGAGGATGGATTTTACATGCAGCTTTACCGTGCCATCCGAGATTCCGAGGTTACGGGCTATTACCTTGTTACTCTGACCCTCCGCCAGCAGCGCGAGGATCTCGTTTTCACGCGGCGTCAGTTTGGCGAACGGGCTTTCTTCTGCAGGGGCAATACTGTCACCCTGAACAACCCGGGCGAGAACCTGCGCAAGATCAGGCGCGACAACAGTCTTGCCGGCGACGATATCCCTTAGCGCGACAACCAGCTGGTCGGGCTCCATATCCTTGAGGAGGTAACCCTGTGCACCGCTGCGCAGCGACTCGACAAGATCACGTTCGTCACTGCTGGTGGTGAGCATGGCGACCGGATTGGTAAAGCCGTTTTTGCGTAACTGGCGTAATACTTCCATGCCATCCATCGAAGGCATGCGCATATCCAGCAGCACCACGTCAGGTTCAAGTTCGGTAGCGAGGCGCAGACCTTCTGTGCCACTGCCAACAGCAGCGAGCACATTAATATCGCGGCGGCTCAAAAGACTTTCCAGTCCTTCACGAAACAGGGTGTGATCATCAACCAGCAGTATGTTGAGACTCATGAGTGGCTACCCTGATTTTCAGGTTGTTTTATTTCAAGCATGATGCGTGTTCCTTCTCCGGGCTCACTTTCTACTCTCAAGGTACCGCCAATACGGGATGCGCGTTCCTGCATGATGGTAAGACCAATATGCTCACCAAGTGAGCCGTAGATCTTCTTGCTGATGCCGATGCCGTCATCCTCTATGAGAATATGACATCTGCCTTTACTGCAGCCCTTGAGCATGATGCGTACGGTTTTTGCTTCACTGTGTTTGCGTATATTCCAGAGCGCCTCCTGGATGATTCGCAGGATCTGGGTTTCGTTCTCCCGTGAGAGCTCGGTATTTGACCATTCATTTTGCAGGAAGGTCTTTATACTGGTTTCGTTACGGAACTGGTTGACAATCTTTTTAATCGAGGCCAGCAGGTTCTGGTCGTATGTTGGTGCACGAAAATTTGCAATCAGCCCGCGCAGTTCTGTGTTGGCTTCATCCAGGCTACCCTCAATGCGTTCCAGCTGTTGCCAGGTAGTAGACTCGTCACCCTGGTGCAGGGTTTCATCGAGTATACGCACCTGGAAGCGCAGACTTGCAAGTGTCTGGGCCAGTGAATCATGCAGTTCATGAGCAATGCGGGTTCGTTCATCCTTGATAAGATGTTGCCGGTACATTTCGTCATTATGGTAGCGTTCAATGGCAATACCAAGATGATGCGCAATGCTGGTAAGCAGGGGTTTGAGATTATTGACCTCTGCCACCAGTTCATATTCCATGAACAGGTTGATAATGCCGGTGACCTTGCCACGGTAGCGCATCGGCACCGCGATCATGCTGGTAGGTTGACCTTCAAAAAAACTCTTGCCGGCAATTTTCTCGCATTTTTTCAGGTCTTTTTCTATCCAGATCTTGCCCTCGGTGGATGCTCGTTCATACAGGCACCGGCGTACATCCTGGCGGTCCGGATGGATCAGCGATTCATCGATGCCGCTGCTTGCTGATAATTCCATCAGCCCCTGCT
>JAOUCV010000421.1 GCA_029859555.1 Gammaproteobacteria bacterium | reverse complement strand
CACCAGGAACGAAGTACGTGCACCGACAATCATGCGGTCACCGATGCTGCGACCAAGGTCGTCATAACCAAGTAAAGCATCTTCACCGGGTACGGAAAGTATCGATTCCAGCTGAATGCGGTCCGGTTGCAGCGGCAGGTGCTGCGCCAGCAGTGACAGCAGCGCCCAGCCGGCAAGCACTACTACCGGTAACATGACTGCAAGGCGCCAGCGGATCACAGTCGCCCCCCCAGGCGAATACGCGGGTCAATCCACGCATAGGCAAGATCAGTCAGCAGGTTAACCAGTACATAGGTCACACTGATCAACAGCACGCAGGCCTGCACCACCGGGTAGTCACGTGACTGGATGGACTCAATTGTCAGCAGACCGACACCCGGCCAGGAAAATACCGTTTCTGTTATTACAGCTCCGGCCAGCAGCGCACCCAGTTGCAGCCCCAGCAGCGTGATAACCGGCAGCAAGGCGTTGCGCAAACCGTGATGCAGGATGACTTGTTGTGACGCTAATCCTTTCGCCCTCGCAGTGCGCATGTAATCTTCGCCCAACACCTCCAGCATGCTGGAGCGAACCATGCGTGACAGCACGGCTATCAGACCGGTACTCAAGGTCAGGGCAGGCAGAACCACGGAGTCAAAACCGTTGCGGCCACTCACCGGAAACCAGCCCAGCCACAGTGAAAAAACCAGGATCAAAATCGGGCCCAGCCAGAAATTGGGAATTGAAACGCCGAGCATGGAAAAGGTCATGGCGCCGCTGTCCCATACGGTGTCACGGCGGACCGCCGCGATAATACCCAGAGGCAAGGCCAGCACAAGGGTTATGAGCAAGGTCATGGCCGCCAGCAAACCCGTTGCCGGCAGACGTTCCAGCAACAAATCCGAAACCGGACGCCTGAAATGGATGGAGTTACCCATATCAAACTGCAACAAGCCTGCGAGATATTGCTGAAACTGAACCCATAGCGGCTGGTTCAGCCCCAACGCCACCCGCAGCGCCTCCCGGTCTGTTGTGGAAGCCGACTCACCGAGCATAATTTCAACCGGGTCACCCGGAATCAGATGAATCAACAGGAAGACAATGCTCACCACGCCAAAGATGACGAACAAGGCGCCCAGCAGGCGCTGTAGAATATACGTCAGCATGCGGCAATTATACGGATGACCTGCTAAAGGGCGATGGATTTTTCAGCGCCGTACACATGAACGGAGCTTTACTCGAATATGCATAGTCCGGCCATGGAAGAGCTGCTATATTTTGCCAGGAAAATATCATCCGGCGATACAGGACTATCAATAACGACCGAATCTTCAACAGCTGCCGGGGTGACTGCTGTCCAGATTAAACGTTTTGAAGAAAAGCTTGCCAGTTGCGCTTGATTTAAAAAGCTGGCTCGCTAGAGTGAACACCACAAGCTGGCAGGACGGACGATGAGCCTGCACCCTGCACCAGGAAATAACTGAAAAGGCATTGCAAAACCTGGAGAACGAATAGGCCCGGGGGCCAGGCGAGCCCTGTTTAATAAACATCCAGAGAAACCGGATCCCGTGAAAACAGGCTCTTTTTTTAAATTGCTGCTGGCAATCATCCTGTACACAGGTGGCGCACTCTCGGATACTTTATCGATAAACCCTGATGAGATCATCGGCAAGTGGCATACGACAGAGCTTCATCCGGACCAGGGAAATATAGAAACCATTTTTATAATCAATGCAGATAATACATTCTCCGGCACAATGACTATCAATAATGTCCCTGCCTGGCAGTACGCAGGCACGTGGACATTGAAAGGCAACCAGATCACCTGGGTGTATCTTGAAAGTAATATCATCCTGTTACAGGAAGACAAGCAAGATACGGATGTAATTCTGTCGGTGAGTGATGCCGCACTAACCTACCGGTCACTCCGCAGAGGTAAAGAAAGCACCCTGCAGCGAGTAAAGTAAACGCAACATACGACAGCAAGCAGTTACCTGCCCCGGGTGTCTACCCTGCCTTCCACCCGGTTGATATGAAGAGTTTTTTCTTTTGGACGTGAAAGCGACACAAGAAATACCGAAGCGCTCGGCAGAGAGGGCTCACAGCACCCCATGTTCAATATCTTGATGGTACTTTTGAAAACAATGCATTCCGGACTCATCCTGCCCCCGGTTAACATTCGTGTTGCCTCCACGTGGCCCGGGAGAGCCGGTTGATGCCGACAAGATCTGCATAATTTCCTGACCGGCAACACTGATGACTTCTTGTCAATACTGGCAGCCATTTTTGTGCCCATGAGACAGACCAGAAAATTTCACATTTGTGAATCGACTGGCAGCAGCCCGA
>JAOUCV010000088.1 GCA_029859555.1 Gammaproteobacteria bacterium | reverse complement strand
ATATTTATGGATTCACAGCAACGGGCCGGTCAGTGCCTGTTTTTCACGGGTTATTGTAGAATGAAAAAGAGCGGGATGGTGTACTATTTGCGGATTATGAATATAGCCAGCGAACAGGTGGGTAACCCATGATTAAGGTAGGTGTGGTAGGCGGAACCGGCTATACCGGTGTTGAATTGTTGCGGTTATTGACCGGTCACCCGGAAACAGAGCTGGTTGTCATCACGTCCCGTACCGAGGCCGGCAAGCCGGTAGCAGACTTGTTTCCAAATCTGCGTGGCAGTCTTGAACTGGCCTTTTCAGAACCGGATATTGAGCAACTGTGTACCTGTGAGCTGGTGTTTTTTGCGACACCTAATGGTACCGCCATGGGGATGACGCCGCAGTTGCTGGAGGCCGGTGTGCGGGTTATTGATCTGGCCGCCGATTTCAGGCTCAGGCAGGCAGATCTCTGGCAGCAGTGGTATGGCATGCCACATGCCTGCCCGCAGTTGCTTGAGCAGGCGGTTTACGGCTTGCCGGAAGTCAACCGGGCTGCTATTGCGCAGGCACGGCTGGTAGCTAACCCGGGGTGTTATCCAACTGCCGTGCAGCTCGGCTTCCTGCCTTTACTGGAAGCAGGTCTGGTCAATGCCGATCAATTAATCGCAGATGCCAAGTCTGGCGTGAGTGGTGCAGGCAGGAAAGCTGCGACCGGCTCACTGTTGTGCGAGGCCAGTGAAAATTTCAAGGCTTACGGAGTTGCCGGTCACCGGCATCTGCCGGAGATTCGCCAGGGGCTGGCAGCGGCCTCCGGTGCCCCGGTTGGCCTGACGTTTGTAGCGCATTTAACGCCGATGATTCGCGGCATACATGCGACCCTGTATGCGCAGTTGCAGGACACCGCTGAAGATCTGCAGGTGCTGTTTGAAAGCCGTTACCGTGATGAGCCGTTTGTGGACGTGTTGCCTGCCGGTGCACATCCGGAGACCCGCAGTGTGCGTGGCGCCAACCACTGTCGCATTGCAGTACACAGGCCGCAGCAGGGGAATACCGTGGTGGTGCTTGCGGTGATTGATAACCTGGTCAAGGGCGCCGCTGGTCAGGCATTACAGAACATGAATATCATGTTTGGCTTTCAGGAACAGGCGGGTCTTGCTGACATTGCCCTGCTGCCATAATGTGCTGTGCAAATGTTTTTATTTGTGACCTGTTTCCGGCTAATTGCGTGATGGACTGCCATACTGCTTATGTAGTTTGCTGTTGCGGGCGTGCCCATGTTGGCTAGATTTTTGATGCCTGTGGCGTTGATCGCCGGTCTGCTTATTGCCCTGTTTGCAGCCTGGTGGCTCTATGACCTTGGCAAGTTGCGCGGTGTGGAGGAACTGGGTGCGCTGCGTACCGAACATGCGATACTTGAGAAACGGCATGAACGGTTACTGGGAGAGACTACGGGATTGCGCGAGCAGGTGGCGATTCTGGACCGCTCCAGCCAGATTGACCGACAGGCGGCACTGGATGTAAAGGATGACCTCGGGCAACTGGAGGAAGAGCTGCAAGCGGCGCGGGAAGAAATCGAATTCTATCGTGGCATTGTCGCTCCCGGTGATGTTCAGTCGGGTCTGCGTATTCACCGCTTTACCCTGGAAGAGGGCGCTGTCGCAGGTGAGTACCATTACGACCTGGTGTTGACACAGTTAAAACGCAATGACCGATATGTAACCGGCGTTGTTGACTGGAGTATTAGCGGGCTAATGGTCGGTGAGCAGGGTGAGCTGGCGCTTGCCGGTGTTACCAACCCGTCTGTCAAGCAACTGAAATTTCGGTTTCGTTATTTTCAGGACCTGGCGGGAAAGATCACCCTGCCGGATGGATTTGAACCGCAGAAGGTGATCCTGAGTATTCAGCCCGAGGGCAAGGGCAAGCCGCCAGCTATTGAACAGACGTTCGACTGGCCGTAACCGGATTCGCGTTAATGCTAGCAGGTGACAGGAGTAAGGATTATGTTGGGACAAGGTAAGAAATCGAAAACGGCGAGCGCCAAAGTGGATACTATCATTGGCCAGCAAACCCGCATTGAAGGTGATATCCACTTTTCCGGTGGTTTGCATATCGACGGTCGCATCAAGGGTGGCGTGATTGCCGAAAGCGGTTCAGGATCGGTCCTGACTGTTAGTGAACACGGTAGCATCGAAGGTGATGTGAGGGTGCCGACGGTTATTCTCAATGGCAGTGTCACCGGTGATGTGCGTTGCAGCGAACATATCGAGCTGGCGGCCAAGGCCAGGGTGGATGGTGATGTCTATTACAACCTCATCGAGATGGCCATGGGTGCGATGGTGAATGGCAGCCTGGTGCATGATGCAGAAACCGATTCCTCGGTTCTTTCATTTGATCGGGACAATACCGAGTCCAGTGGCGTGTCCGAGTAATACTTGACCAAATTACTCGGGAAATGACATACTTTTCGCCCTGACAGTTGTCCAAGAGCAAGAGGCCGTAACCAAAATGAGTGAAGCAGCAACAGAAATGGCAACCGATGTGGCTTTTAGTGACGCCGCAGCCAGAAAGGTTAAACGCCTGATTGAGGAGGAAAAAAACCCCAATCTCAGGCTGCGTATCTATATTTCCGGCGGCGGTTGTTCCGGTTTTCAGTATGGTTTCTCTTTCGATGAAAACACCAGTGAAGGTGACCTGGTCGTTGAAAACGGTGAAGTGGCGCTGGTCATTGACCCGATGAGCTATCAATACCTTATAGGTGCCGAGGTTGATTACACCGAAGGTCTGGAGGGGGAGCAATTTGTAGTGCGTAACCCCAATGCAACAACGACCTGCGGTTGCGGTTCTTCCTTTTCTGTCTGAAAAAGGCCGCAGTTTTTATGAGACAAGGGGGCTTGATTGCCCCCTTTTCGGTTTTACGGATCGGCCACTCGACAAGGGATCATCTGTCAGTTGCTAAACGCCTCGACTAAAGTACGTTTTCCGGCGGCTGTCTAACCAGCCGACCCAGTGATACCGCCTCGCTTGCGCCCGTGACAGCGGGGATATTGCCCGGTTTTCCCTCAAGGTGCTGCTTTGCCAGCCAGGCAAAGGCGGCTGCTTCTACCCAGTCGGGATTGATGCCACATGTAGCGGTGGTGTCGACGGTCAAACCGGGCAGGTTGGCTGCCAGCCGTTTCATTAACTGCAGGTTGTGTACGCCACCACCACAGACAAGCAAGCGTTTCGCACTGTCGGCATAGAGCTGTATTGCAGTTGCTGCTGTGCGCGCAGTAAGTTCACACAGGGTTGTCTGGATGCTATTCGCGGTTGCGTCACCATCCGCTGTGTACTGCGACAGCCAGTGCGGGTTGAAATATTCGCGTCCGGTACTTTTGGGTGGTACTGCCTGGAAGTAGGTATCCGTGAGCATGTGTTCAAGTAAAGCAGTATCGACCTGACCAGCCGCAGCCCAGTCGCCGTTAATGTCCATGCTGGTTTGCAGGTGTGTTTGCGCCCAGTTGTCCATCAGTGTATTACCGGGACCGGTATCAAATCCACTTACCTGTGTGTCATTAGCGGGGGTGAGTATGGTTATGTTGGCGATACCACCTATGTTCAGAATAACGCGGTCTTCACTGTTGTCCGCGAATACTGCCTGGTGAAAGGCCGGTACCAGCGGTGCTCCCTGTCCGCCGGCCTCGATATCAGCGCGGCGGAAATCCGCAACAACATCAATGCCGGTGTTGCGGGCAATAATGTTCGGGTTGCCAATTTGCAGTGAATACGGTTTTGGCGCGTCGGGGTCGTGTCGTATGGTTTGCCCGTGACTGCCAATGGCGGTGACTTGCTCCGCTTCGATGCCGGCTTTGCCGAGCAGTTCATTGGTGGCTACAGAAAAGATATCGCCGACGGCGTCGTCGATTGTGGCCAGATCTGTGTTCAGGGGGGCTGCAAGCCCGAGAGCGTTTTCCAGTTGTTGCTGCAGTACAGCAGGATAGCAGTGATTGTGCGTTGCCAGGATGTTTGGCTGGCGGGATGTAAAATCAACCAGCGCGGTATCGATGCCGTCCATGCTGGTGCCGGACATCAGTCCGATAAAGAGGTCTGCCATGAATTAATTACAGGGTTTGTTGCCCGGCCGGCAGTCCGGGGTTTAGTTGGCCCTGGCAAGCTGAACATCACGCACAGTGTTAATCTGTGCCATCAGGTTCTCTGCTTTCATGTTGAAGTCGTCCATGTATTTCTTGTTCAGCGGGTCAGCGCCCGGGAATTTTACCTTCAGCGGATCGCGGTGTGCATCATTGACCCGGAACTCGTAGTGCAGGTGCGGGCCGGTTGCCAGTCCGGAGCTGCCAACATAGCCGATGGTCTGGCCCTGCTTGACCCTGCTGCCGGTCTTCAGTCCACTGCGGAACTTGGACATGTGTGCGTACAGTGTGCTGTAAGTGGATCCATGCTGGATGACGATGGTGTTGCCATAGCCACCTTTTTTGCCACGATGAACAATCTTGCCGTTACCTGTTGACTTGATGGGCGTGCCTCTGGATGCGGCGTAGTCAACACCTTTATGCGCACGAATGCGATTCAGTATCGGATGTTTGCGTCCGAGGCTGAAGCGAGAGCTGATACGGCTGAATTCAACCGGGCTGCGCAGGAATGTTTTGCGCATGCTTTTTCCGTCCAGTGAATAGTAATCTGTTTTGCCGCTGGCATCGGTATAACGAACCGCCTGGTAGCGTTTGCCGTGATTAACAAACTCGGCAGCGAGGATTTCACCGTGGCCAATGCTTTCGCCATCGAGAAACAGTTCCTCGTAGAGCACGGTGAACTGGTCACCCTTGCGTATATCAAGTGCAAAATCCACGTCCCATGCAAAGATGTTGGCCAGTTCCATGGTGAGGTTGTCAGACAGCTTTGCTTTCTGTCCGGCGACAAACAATGAACTGTCGATAATACCGCTGGCGCTTATTTGCCTGCGCTCCGGCGTCAGATGCGTGGTGCTGATAGTATAGTCATCAGCCTCGTGAACTATTTCCAGTGTACTGAGCTTGTCAACCTGGTAGGTCAGTTTGACCAGTCCCTGGCTGTCGCTGGTCATCACGCGCAGAGTCTGTCCCGGGTAGATTTTTTTCAGATTATTGGCTGCACCCCCCTGTTCCAGCAGGTCGTGCAACTGCCGGGGCGGGATGCCCAGACGTGAAAAAATGCCGGCGAGGCTGTCACCTGATTTAACAGTTACTTCATGCCAGTTACCTTCGATGCTATCTGTGCCGGCGGCCGGCGCTGAGAGTGTATTCAGCTCTTCGATATCTATGTTGTCTGTACCGCTGGAAACGACTTCTTCTTCCGGACTGCTAATGGCTGTCGGGACTGACAGTGGCAAGGACACATGACGCGTGGCTTCTGCCGGACCAGGGTCTGCACCCCAGAGCAACAGGGCTAAAATCACTGCACTACTGATCAGCAGAAGATAGGCAGGACGCAGCAACGGCGGGCGGGCCTGCGTTGCAACAGGGTGCGATTTAATGTCGCGATTGAAGATGGACTGATGGGTCACGGTAAGTCCTTGTATAAGTTTGGCATAAGTTAACGACTGACCGCCTGTCGGTCAACTGTTTCTTCGATATATATCGGTATGTATCGGTCACCCGGGGTGCTGACTTGAGTTGGATTATGAATGCTAAAACGGGCGCTTATCAGGCGTTTCCGGTATGTTAACCTGCTATCATACTGATTCTGGAAGGTGGGTTACGCATGACGACGTTCGACGAGCTGGCTCAAATCAAGCGCGGAGCCCACGAGATTCTGGTCGAGGCTGAGCTGGTAGAGCGCTTGAAGGCCGGAAAACCGTTGCGGATCAAGGCCGGTTTTGATCCGACGGCGCCTGATTTGCACCTCGGGCATACCGTATTAATCAACAAGTTACGGCAGTTTCAGGCGCTTGGTCACGAGATTTTATTCCTCATCGGCGACTTTACCGGCATGATCGGTGACCCGACCGGTAAAAACATCACCCGCAAGCCATTGACACGCGATGATGTGATGGCCAATGCGGCCACCTATGAGCACCAGATCTACAAAATACTGGACCCTGAAAAGACCACGGTGATGTTCAATTCCCAGTGGATGGGGGCCATGAATGCCGCTGACCTGATCCAGGTGGCCGCCAGGCATACCGTTGCCCGCATGCTGGAGCGCGATGATTTCAGCAAGCGTTATGCCGGCAATCAGCCGATTGCCATTCACGAATTCCTCTATCCATTGATACAGGGCTATGATTCCGTTGCCATGAAGGCCGATGTGGAGCTCGGCGGCACCGATCAAAAATTTAACCTGCTGGTCGGTCGTGAACTGCAGAAACACTACGGTCAAAAGCCCCAGGTTATCCTGACCATGCCGATCCTGGAAGGGCTGGATGGCGTACAGAAAATGTCGAAGTCCCTGGACAATTACATTGGTATCAACGAACCGGCGGAGGAGATGTTTGGCAAGTTGATGTCTGTCTCCGACGAACTGATGTGGCGTTATTTCGAACTGCTGAGTTTCAGACCGTTGCAGGAGATTGAGCGGTTGCAGCAAGACGTACAGCAGGGCATGAATCCACGGGACGTGAAATTCCAGCTGGGCCAGGAGATCGTGGAGCGTTTTCACGACAAGCCGGCCGCTGAGAGGGCGCTTGCTGCTTTTATTGCGCGCTTCCAGAAAGGCGCCATGCCGGATCAGATGCCCGAGCTGACCATCGATAGTGATGGTGGTGAAATAAAGATCGCTAATTTGCTGAAAAACGCCAGTCTTACCGGCAGTACCTCGGATGCTTTTCGCATGATTAAACAGGGAGCGGTGCGGATAGACGGAGAACGAATTACCGACAAGGGTTTGTCGATTGCGGCTGGTAATACATATGTTTTTCAGGTTGGCAAGCGCCGTTTTGCCAGGGTAACCATTACCTGAGTAGAATCAGTTGACCGCCACCCGTAAAAAATGACAGTAAGGAGCCATTAATGTTGCCGGCAAGGAAAAAAAGTGGTCTGACAGCTGTTGCCGCAGTTGCCTTTTTGCTGGCGGGATGCGGCGACATGAACACCAGTGACGAGCCGCCACCACCACAGGTGACTGTTGCCACACCGGTCATCCAGGAGGTGACTGACTACCTTGACTTTACCGGCACCACGGTTGCCTTCGACCATGCCGAAGCGCGCGCGCGGGTGGCGGGTGTGCTCGAAAGTATGCATTTTACGCCGGGTACCTATGTAGAACAGGGCGAGCTCCTGTTTGTCATTGATCCGCGGCAATACAAGGCCGAGTTGCAGGCGGCGCAAGCGGAACTGGCGAGTGCCCAGGCCGATGTGAAGCTGGCGCAAACGGAATTGGCCAGGGCAAAAGAGCTGTACAAGCAGAACGCCGGTCCTGAGTCAGATGTTGTCAAGTGGCAGGGGCAGCTGGGGACAACTCAGGCGGACATTTTAATTGCCGAGGCAAAGATCGAGAGTGCCGAGCTGCTCGTTGAGTACTCGCAGGTGGCAGCACCGATCAGCGGGCGGGTTGGCCGCGAGCAGGTCGATCTTGGCAACCTCGTGGGTGATGGCGAGGCGACGCTGCTCACCGATATCACGCGTTTCAATCCCATGTATGTGTACTTTAATCTTAATGAGCGCAACCTGTTGCGTTTGCTGGCGATATACAGGGAAAAAATACAGGAGAGAGGCGGTGATACCACCAGTACCTACCTGAAACAGGAAAAGATGCCCGTCTATATGGGATTGGCCGATGAGGAAGGCTATCCTCATGAAGGCATTTTAGAGTTTGCCGAATCCGCAGTCGATACGGGGACCGGTACGATGGAATTGCGCGGTATTTTTGTAAACGATGGACGGCCGCCGGCCCTGCTTGGGGTTGT
>JAOUCV010000420.1 GCA_029859555.1 Gammaproteobacteria bacterium | reverse complement strand
AATTCCTGATTACGCAATACCCGGCCGAACTGCGCAGGGATCGCTTCGGCCTCGCGATGCGAACGCGTCACAGCCGGTGTTGGCACCAGCCACGCAATCACCGCTATACCTCCCACGGCCAGCACTGCCGTCAAGGCAAAAATACCGGGCACACCGATCCAGCCGTTCAGCAGCGGACCCAGGATCATGGCCGCCGCAAACGACAGGCCGATACTCATGCCAATCAGCGCCATGGTCTTGATGCGGTGCTGTTCGCGGGTGAGATCGGCGGCCAGCGCCATGATCGCTGCGGCAATGGCGCCGGCACCCTGCAGAAAACGCCCGATGATGACTACCAGGATGGTGTCTGCCGAGGCCGCCACCAGGCTGCCCAGCGCGAAGATCAGCAATCCGCCAATAATCACCGGCTTGCGCCCAATGCGGTCAGACAACAAGCCGGCAGGAATCTGCAACAGCGCCTGGGTCATGCCATAGGCACCAATCGCCAGGCCGGCCAGCGCCGGGGTTACTCCCTCCAGCTCTGCGGCATACAAGGCAAATACCGGCAGGATCATGAACAAACCCAGCATGCGCAGCGCGTAAACGCTTGAAAGTGATAGCGCTGTGCGCAATTCCATGCGGCTCATACCGCTGCCTGGCTGTTGCTGCTGACTCACTATTTACTGCGCCTCATTATCTATAGTTGCGAAAACGCAGTATATTAGCAGGTTGCCCGCTCACAGATAGAGATTCGATGGACACTATTCACATCCGGGGTGCCCGCACCCACAACCTGCAAAACGTTGACCTGGACCTGCCCCGGGACAAGCTGATCGTGATCACCGGCCTGTCGGGCTCGGGTAAATCCTCGCTGGCATTCGACACCATTTATGCCGAAGGCCAGCGTCGCTATGTTGAATCGCTGTCGGCCTATGCGCGCCAGTTCCTGTCGATGATGGAAAAACCGGACGTCGACCATATCGAGGGGCTGTCACCGGCCATCTCTATCGAGCAGAAATCCACCTCGCACAATCCCCGCTCCACTGTCGGCACCATCACAGAGATCTATGATTACCTGCGCCTGCTGTATGCGCGCGTCGGCACACCGCACTGCCCGGAGCATGGCACGGTGCTGGAAGCACAAACGGTCAGCCAGATGGTCGACCACGTGCTGTCACTGCCGGAAGGCAGCCGCCTGTTGCTACTGGCACCGGTGGTCGAGGCCCGCAAGGGCGAACATATACAGGTGCTGGAGGAACTGCGTGCGCAGGGTTTCGTGCGCGCCCGTATTGATGGTGAAGTGGTAGAACTTGATCAGCCGCCAAAGCTCGACCTGCGGCGCAAGCATGTCATCGAGGCCGTGGTCGATCGTTTTAAAGTACGCGAGGATATTCAGCTGCGGCTGGCGGAATCATTTGAAACCGCACTCAACCTGTCCGACGGCCTGGCACGCATTGCCTGGATGGACAAGACTGACAATGAAGAACTGCTGTTCTCGGCCAAGTTTGCCTGCGTGAAGTGCGGCTATTCCATCAGCGAACTGGAACCGCGGCTGTTCTCGTTCAACAACCCGGCCGGCGCCTGCCCGGAATGCGACGGTCTCGGCGTACGCCAGTACTTCGATCCCGAACGCGTAGTCGCACACCCCGAACTCAGCCTCACCGGCGGTGCCGTGCGCGGCTGGGACCGCCGCAATGCCTATTATTTCCAGCTGATCAGCGCGCTCGCCGAGCACTACGGTTTTGATATCGACATGCCGTTCGAGCAACTGCCGGAAGATATTCGGGAGATCATCCTGCACGGCAGCAAGGGCGAAATCATCAGCTTCAAATACCTCAACGAGCGGCGCGGATCTACGGTGCGCAAGCATGCCTTCGAGGGCATCATCTCCAATATGAAGCGGCGCTACCACGAAACCGAGTCGAGCACCGTACGTGAAGAACTGGCGCGCTACCTGAGCATCAAGACCTGTCCGGACTGCCACGGCTCACGTCTCAACCAGGCAGCCACCCATGTCACGGTGAATGGCAAAAACCTGCCGGAGATCACCGCGCTGCCGGTGGGTGCCGCCATGGAGCTGTTTGCCTCACTGCAATTGCAGGGGCGCCGCGGTGAAATCGCGGAAAAAGTGCTCAAGGAAGTCAACCAGCGACTGACCTTTCTGGTCAACGTCGGGCTCGACTACCTGTCACTGGACCGCAGCGCCGAAACCCTCTCCGGCGGTGAAGCCCAGCGCATTCGTCTCGCCAGCCAGATCGGTGCCGGCCTGGTCGGCGTCATGTATATCCTCGACGAACCGTCCATCGGCCTGCACCAGCGCGACAACCAGCGCCTGTTGAACACGCTGATGCACCTGCGCGAC